>NZ_JAVLSP010000038.1:0-33734 GCF_031528575.1 Candidatus Sororendozoicomonas aggregata | reverse complement strand
GGAGCCTGTAAATAATTCTGTGTAAACGCCATTACTTGTTTACACCTTGATCCGGTCTGGAAACATAATTTCAAACCGGTTCATGGCTGACTTCCAGTCCCTGACGGGCATTGTCCACATTATCCACAAAGACGCCTTTGAGCGTCTTTTTGCTATGGCCATTGCGGCTGTTGTCGGCGTTTTTGTCTTCTGGAGTCTACTTTGAGTCACCAGAATGGGCTTCGGCTCATCAGCCATAGCACGCTCTAAACCCCGGTCAGCCTCCTGAGAAAACCATATAAAACCATACCAACAATAAAGTAAAGTTACAGAACTTACCCTCTAAAGCTGTTACATTGAGCATTGAACATAAAGCCAACAGGGGGTGAATATGGATCATCCAGATCAGACCCGAGCCATGCGAAACCTCTCTCCTGCCCGCAAAAGTACTACGGCTAAAAGTGCCAGTAAGCTTGCGCAGGAGCAGCTGATTCATTTCGGTATAGACCCTGCCTCAGAGTTTGGTCAGGCTCTGCAACAAGTCGCCGCCAACCTTTATCAGAGTGCCGGACATATCGGCCACCTGGCAGAAATAACACAGGCGACCCTTGATAAGTTACCTAAATCAGATCGTGTCAGTTACTTCAATGCCAAAAAATTTCTTTGCTTCCAGCTGGCAAAATTAATTGACTCCCTGCAACCTGGTCTGCGCAACACCTACAAAACCCTTGGCTTTGACAGTCGCACTCATCTAGCCAAAGGTGACTATCCTTTATTTGCTAACGTTGGCACCTTGTTTTCCTCATCGCCGGCTATTGTGCGAACCGCCACCTACCTTTATGCCTGTTCTGAGTGGGTTGATGATGCTTTTCACGGAAAAGAAAGCACTCACCCTATCTATTCAAGGTTGCTAAACCCTACGTCTATTGCGCTATCCAATACGATAGTCGAGCTTGAGGCAGGCCCATACTCCGGTGAATATCTCGCCTGGAACTTCAATAGCGGTATGGCCGCTATTGATGGTATTTTGAGTAACCAGCTAAAGCGGGATGATATCTTGATCGTCTCAAGGAATATCTACGGTGGCAGCCATCAGCTATTACATGATTACTTTGCCAGGGAAAATCGGCTAAACATTACCCTTGAGTGGTTTGATGGTTACAGTGGGGATGAGTTTGATAAACGCCTGCTGGCAGTTCGGAAAAAATATCAAAGCCAGCTCAACTCAGGCACATCGTTGCATATTTATCTGGAGTCTCCCTGTAACCCTCATGGTTATATGCTGGATGTATCTGCCATTTGCTCATTGGCTCACCAACATGGGCATACAGTAATGCTGGACTCTACACTGGCAACGCCTATTCTTAATAAACCGCTCCAACGTCATAACCCTCAGGAGCGTCCAGATTATGTTATTCACAGTTATACCAAAGACCTTGCCGGTAGCGGCAACACAACAGCCGGCGTTGTTATTGGTGAAAGTCACAAGATGTTTATTCCGAAAGGAACAAAACACAAGGGTATAAGCTGGGAGCAAACACTGTTCTGGGATGTTTATTATATCAAAGGTGCTTTCCTGGATGCTGACAAGGCGGCTGAGGTACTTAACGGTATCAAAACACTGGAAAACCGTGTGTTGTCCAAATGTATTAATACCCTGATATTCACCCGTTATCTTGATAGCCATCCGGTCATTTCAGTGAATAGTCATGGGTTGGATAACCACCCAAACGCAACACTACGAAAAAAACTGCTGTATCTGGGACTTCCAAGCCCGCTGTTTTCCATCGATTTTGAGAAAGCGAATATTCCAAGAGATACTTTTGTTCGTTTTTTTGATGCGCTGTCCCCGGGCTTTGGGCACATGGTGAGCCTTGGTCAGAATGACACCCTGATGCTCTGTCCGGCACTCACTTCCCACTCAGAGCTAAGTCCAGAGGCATTGAAGCAGGCTGACATTCATCCCACCACTATAAGGGTTGCCATGGGGGGGGAGAATCCAAGGGATCTGATCAGTCATTTTCGAGAAGCGGCAAAAGCGCATTTAAACAGCAATGGAGAGGACTTTTCTTCAGGTTTTATGAACCAACAGGCCCTTGAAGAACTTATCAGTTCTACCACCGTTGATGTCTATAAACAGCACCTGGAATTTCAGGCTCAGATGGCTCACTAAAAAATGGTGGTCATCTGGTTTCCTCGCTGGATGAAATGGTTCTAAGCCAGACAGTGGTAAAAGCTCTGGCCCATAACGTTAGTGGGTCAGATGTTTGTTTTTGCTCATCCTGACATTGCTGATAAATGATCCGCTCATCCGAGTAGAAGGAGAGTCTTCAGTTCCTTGAATATACGCCGGGTGTTACCAGGGGTGAGGCCAGGTTCTAATGTCAACAGAACCTGGAATTAACGTTTAAAGCACAGTTAATCGTTAAAGCGCATCAACGGCATTCAGGTCAGTGAAAGCCTGCTCAAGGCGGGCAATCATGCTATTTTGACCAGCACGCAACCATGCGCGTGGATCATAGAATTTTTTGTTAGGTTGATCGTCCCCTTTAGGGTTGCCGATCTGCCCCTGCAAGTAATCCTTATGGCTGGTGTAGTAATTGAGTACACCGTTCCAGGTGGCCCATTGGGTGTCTGTGTCGATATTCATTTTGATGACGCCGTAGTCAATGGCCTCACGGATTTCTTCCAGGGTAGATCCCGAACCACCATGGAAAACAAAATTCAGGGATTTAGCTGGCAGGTTGAATTTTTCGGACACATATTTCTGGGAGTTGTCCAGAATCTTCGGGGTCAATACAACATTTCCGGGCTTATAAACACCGTGCACATTGCCAAAGGAAGCAGCAATGGTAAATCGTTGGCTGATGGCACTGAGCTTTTCGTAAGCGTAGGCCACATCTTCCGGTTGGGTATAAAGCAGGGAGGAGTCCATATTGGTATTATCAATACCGTCTTCCTCACCGCCTGTACAGCCCAGTTCAATTTCCAGCGTCATGTTGAGGCGTGCCATTCGCTGCAGGTAAGTGGCACAGATATCAATATTTTCTTCCAAAGACTCCTCAGATAAATCAATCATATGGGAGCTGAATAGGGGCTTGCCAGTCTGCTCGAAGAAACGCTCGCCTTCATCAAGGAGGCCATCAATCCAGGGGAGTAGTTTCCTGGCTGCGTGATCCGTATGTAAAATCACGGGTATACCGTAGCTTTCGGCTACAGCATGAACATATTTGGCCGCTGCGATGGCGCCAATAATCTGGCTGTGCTGACCATCGAGCTTCAGACCCTTTCCGGAAAAGAAGCCGGCTCCGCCATTGGATAGTTGAATAATGATGGGGGCTTTAACTTTGGCGGCCGCTTCGAGAGCGGCATTGATGGAGTCGGTGTTAACACAGTTTACACCAGGCAGTGCAAACTGGTTTTCTCTAGCTATTTCAAAGACTTTTTGTACGTCATCACCCGAAATTACACCGGGCTTTACAGCATGGAGGATCTTTGCGGACATAAGGCGTATCCTGCTTTAGTGCTATCAGAATCGGTATCTGGCAATAGTCATTGGTCTCGAGAAACTCGAAACCCTACAGTTGTCATGGTTGTTCGATGGGGTGACACTATACACCATTACATGGAGATGCAATAAGGGCTTTTCAATAAAAATGACAAAGAAGCTGATTCAGATAGAAGGAGCGTCTTACACTTGAATTAAGCAGTTGACCGTTTAAGGAGGAGATAATTTAATTTGTGTAAACGCTTGTCGTTAACCCTCCAAAGACGAGAATAACAATGAGCGTTACACAAATTAAATTACATCCTCATTTTAGCCGAAATTGTCTTAAGTCCGACAGGCTCCTGGCATCAATGAGTTCAGGGTGATGATGACCAGACAGTTCCGACCGGAGATTAACCCAAACTGCCGAGTGTGAGCAATAAAGCATGTGTTGAGATGCTTTAACTTTTTGTACAAGATATACCGCCCACTATGTAAAATTCATGGAAAAGTCTTCGAACATCTTTTCGGACGATGAATCCCTCAGACCCTGAACCGTTACACCAGATTCGCAGGGTAAATTTTTCCCTGTGAAAAATGCCTCCATGCTTAAGACTAATAATGGAAAAACCAAACCACCTATCATCCCAGCCAGTTTTTAAACCATCGTCCTCTATTTTGGTGTAGACATCTGCCTTTATTTCAACATAGTTTTCAGGGCTATATTTCGGAACAGTGATATTCAGTTTTTTGATAATGTCAACAGCCTCTCCCCAGGTGTCCAAAGATACTTTCGAGGTAACTTTGGTGCCGTCACCGTGGGGAGTTATGCTGTATACCTTGGCACTGGCTGTTGTTGTGTGCACAATGCACAAAAGAATGAAAGACAGCGCAGTCACTGAAGCGCATTGAATGCTTTTGTTAAACATAAGAAACCTCGTCATTTCAATTCTGGTTTTTAACTGACAACTCCGGCATGTGCAGGATGATCAATCGTAGATGCTAACTGGCTTGTGAAGTGGGTGAATAAAATACGTTTAGAAAAGTTCAGCAATCGATGCTGATGACTGTCGCATTCGCTACTGGGTAAAAAGCAGTAAACGATACACCTCACTTTAGATACGCTCCCGAGGTTTTTCAAACGGGTCAATTAGATAATAACTATAAACTTATAAAAGTTATAAAAAAGTACCTTTTAAAAGACATTTTATTTTTGATAGGGCGAATTTATAAAAGCTCAGCCAATCCGACTAGGAGCCTGTCGGGCTTATGCTTTCGAGCGTAAAGTTCAGTAGGGCGAGTCAGAATTGAGATGCATTACTGTTTTTTACAAGATATATCGCCGACTATGAAACCGTATTTTACTTCGCTACCAGAATGTTTTCGGACGATATACCCATCAGAGCCGCTATTATTACACCAGACCCGGAGAGTAAATTTTTCCTTGCCGAAAGGGCCTCCGTGCTTGGGATGAGACATGGAAAAACCAAACCAGCTAGCATTATTGGCAGCTTTTAATTCACCGTAATTCAACTTTATGTATACATCTGCTTTTATTTCAGCGTAACTTTTAACGCCATATTCCGGCACAGTAATATTCAGCTGGGTGACAACGTCAACGGCCTCTGAGCGCATACCCACATCAGAGGTAACCTTGGCACCACCATGACCCGTTACGCTGTATACCTTGGCATCGGCTGTCGCTGCGTGCGCAAGGCAAAAAAAAGCCAGAGACAGTGCAGCCACTGAAGGGCATTGAACGCATTTGTCAAACATAAGAAGCTCCGTCATTTCAACTCGGGTTTTTGACTGACAACACAGGAGCGTGCAGGCGGGTCAGTCGTGGATGCTCAACTGGACTGGTAAGCCTGGGAATAAAGTATGTTCAGAAGAGTACAGAAATGAAAATCTAATAATGCTTGCGTTTTCTCCTGAGTGAACAACAGGAAACTACGCGCCTAACTATAGAGACATTCCCGCGTTTTTTCAAAGGGGTTAACCAGATAAGGGGGTGGGTATAAAAAAATAACTTTTAGAAGAAACTGATTTTTGATCATCCCTATTGATAAAGGCTGAGCTAAGCCTGCTTCTCAGTATAAACAACAGGTTTTCTGTATTACTGAGCCTTGGCAGGGTATAACCTCGTGGTGACCTGTGCCGAAAAACGTCAGATTCTGCGGGCATCATCGTCAATGAGTTCAGGGTTATGATGACCAAAGGGCGCCGACACTGGGGAACCAGAAACAGTCGACAGTGTGGGCAATAATAACGCATTAGTTTGGGAACGCGTTACCCCTGTTCACAATATACACTCCCTACTAAGGGGCTACCTTTTCGAGGTTCATTTTTTCGGCCGATATACCCATAAGCGCCAGGGGCAAGACACCAGACATGGAGAGTAAATCTCTCCTTACCGAAATGCCCACCATGCGTAAGTTCAGTCATTTTATAATCAAAATAACCATTATTAAGATAGGTCCTTGTACCATTTTTAGGCAACTTATAGTAGAAATCTGCTTTTATTTCAACGTAGTTTTGTTCGCCAAATCGCGGAACAGTGATATGCAGCTCGCTGACACTGTTAACAAGCTCAGACGAATCATAATCCGTCTTGTAGGTAGATTTGGTGCCTTTACCGTGGTCAGTGACGCTGTACACCTTGGCATCAGCTGTCGCTGCGTGCGCAACGCAAAAAAAAGCCAAAGACAGTGCAGCCACTGAAGGGCATTGAATGCTTTTGTCAAACATAAGAAACTTCGTCATTTCAAATCGGGTTTTTGACTGACAACACAGGAATGTGCAGGCGGGTCAGTCGTGGATGCTCAACTGGACTGGTAAGCTTTGGAATAAAGTACGTTCAGAAGAGTACAGAAATAAAAATCTAATAATGCTCGCATTTTCTCCTGAGTGAAAAACAGGAAACTACGCACCTAACTATAGAGACATTCCCGCGTTTTTTCAAAGGGGCTAACCAGATAAGGGAGTGTATAAAAAAATAACTTTTAGAAGACAATTGATTTTTGATCATCCCTATTTATAAAGGCTGAGCTAAGCCTGTTACTCCATTATGCGTTAAACGCGCATGACTTTTAAGACTGCTTCTCAGTATAAACAACAGGTTTTTTGTATTACTGAAAAGACTTGGCAGGGTAAAACCTGGTGGTGACCTGTCCTGAAAAACGTCAGATTCTGCGGACATGAATAAGGTCAGGGTTATGATGAACAAAGGGTTCCGACCAAGGGGAGTTAAAAACTGCCGACAGTATTGGCAATAAAGCATATGTTTGGGGACGCATTACCCTTTTTTACAAGATATATTGCTTACTATGGGGTTTTGATCCAGAGGCATATATGCTCGGCGAATAGACGCACCAGAGCCAGGAGCATAACACCAGACACGGAGAGTAAATCTATCCTTACCGAAAAACCCACCAGGATGAAGTTCAGTCATATTATAACCAAAATAACCAGCAAACCGGGGCCAGGGTTCTATAGCACCTTTACCCAAATGCATGTATAAATCTGCTTTTATTTCAACGTAGTTTTTTTCGCCAAATTGCGGAACAGTAATATTCAGCTCGCTGATAGTGTTAACATACTCACTCAGATCATACTTCGTCTTGTAGGTAGATTTGGTGCCAGTACCGTGGTTAGTGACGCTGTACACCTTGGCATCGGCTGTCGCTGCGTGCGCAAGGCAAAAAAAAGCCAAAGACAGTACAGCCACTGAAGGGCATTGAATGCTTTTGTAAAACATAAGAAACTCCCTCACATCAATGAATGTTTCCGACTGACAACTACGGAATGGGCAAGTTAATCAGTGGTGGGTTAAGCTATTTGGCAAGCTTCTGAACAAAGTACCATTAGAGAGTACAGAAATGAAAAGCTAATAATGCTCGCGTTTTCTCCTGAGTGAAGAACAGGAAACTACGCGCCTAACTATAGAGACATTCCCGCGTTTTTTCAAAGGGGTTAACCAGATAAGGGGGTGGGTATAAAAAAATAACTTTTAGAAGACAATTGATTTTTGATCATCCCTATTTATAAAGGCTGAGCTAAGACTGCTTCTTAGTATAAACAACAGGTTTTTTGTATTGCTGAAAAGCCTTGGCAGGGTATAACCTCATGGTGACCTGTCCTGAAAAACGTCAGATTCTGCGGACATCAATGGGTTCAGGGTTATGATAACCAAAAAGCCCAACCGGTGGGAACCAAAAACTGTCGACAGTGTGGGCAATAATAACGTATTAGTTTGGGGGACGCATTACCCTCTTTTACAAGAAATATGGTTTACTATGGGGTTGCCTACTAGAGGCATACATGCTCGGCCAATATACCCACCAGAGCCAGGACGATAACACCAGACACGAAGAGTAAATCTATCCTTACCGAAACGCCCACCATGCGAAACATCACCCACCATTCCAAAATTAAAATAATTACCTTTCCAAGAACCTAAAAGATCGTAACCCAACCCAATGTATACATCTGCTTTTATTTCAACGTAGTTTTGTTTGCCAAATTTCGGAACAGTAATATTCAGCTGGCTGATAGTGCTAACAAACTCATCCGAATCATACTTCGTCTTGTAGGTAGATTTGGTGCCGGTACCGTGGTTAGTGACGCTGTACACCTTGGCATGGGCTGTCGCTGCGTGCGCAACGCAAAAAAAAGCCAAAGACAGTGCAGCCACTGAAGGACATTGAATGCTTTTGTCAAACATAAGAAGCTCCGTCACATCAATTACTGTTTCCGACTGACAACTACGGGATGGGCAGGTTGATCAGTGGTGGGTTCAGCTATTTGGCAAGCTTGGGAATAAAAGTACGTTCAGAAGAGTACAGAAATAAAAAGCTAATAATGCTCGCGTTTTCTCCTGAGTGAAGAACAGGAAACTACGCCTAACTATAGAAACATTCCCGCATTTTTTCAAAGGGGTTAATCAGATAAGGGGGTGTATAAAAAAATAACCTTTAGAAGACAATTGATTTTTTGATTTTTTGATTTTTGATAATCCCTATTTATAAAAGCTGAGCTAAGACTGCTTCTCAGTATAAACAACAGGTTTTTTGTATTGCTGAAAAGCCTTGGCAGGGTATAACCTCGTGGTGACCTGTCCCGAAAAACGTCAGATTCTGAGGACATCATCATCAATGGGTTCAGGGTTATGATAACCAAAAAGCCCAACCGGTGGGAACCAGAAACTGTCGACAGTGTGGGCAATAATAACGTATTAGTTTGGGGGACGCATTACCCTCTTTTACAAGAAATATGGTTTACTATGGGGTTGCCTACTAGAGGCAGACTGGCTCGGGCAATATACCCACCAGAGCCAGAAAAACAACACCAGACACGGAGAGTAAATCTATCCTTACCGAAATGCCCACCATGCGAAACATCACCCACCATTCCAAAATCAAAATAATTACCTTTGCAAGCAGCTAAAAGATCGTGACCCAACCCAATGTATACATCTGCTTTTATTTCAACGTAGTTTTGTTTGCCAAATTTCGGAACAGTAATATTCAGCTGGCTGATAGTGCTAACAAACTCATCCGGATCATACTTCGTCTTGTAGGTAGATTTGGTGCCGGTACCGTGGTTAGTGACGCTGTACACCTTGGCATGGGCTGTCGCTGCGTGCGCAACGCAAAAAAAAGCCAAAGACAGTACAGCCACTGAAGGGCATTGAATGCTTTTGTAAAACATAAGAAACTCCGTAATACAATTCCGGCTTTTGACTGACAACGCTCGCTCGGGCAGGATGGTAAGCCTTAGATGTTCAGCGGGCTTTGGAAGCTTCTGAATAAAGTACGGTCAGGGTAGCGCAGAAATGGAAGCCAAACATAAAAACGTCAAACACCGATGACTCAGTAAAAAACAGATTTTCCCTATCACTGAAAAAAACCCGACAGGTTACCAGTGTGTGGTGACCTGTCCTGAAAAACTACGGACGTTGAAGACATCGATGAATTCGATCATGACTATCGAATGGTACCAATGAGGGGAGCTGGAAACTGCCGACAGAATAATCAATAAGGATGTCGCTTCGCTCCACATGCTTTAGGTGGCGAATGAACGCCACCTAAGCAACACGACCTTCGGGGCAAAGCTTCGCAATGCCTGTGGTTGTTTCCACCACCAGGCTAACGCTCTGGTGAGGGTTTTGAGCCTGCGCTATTTGATAAAGCATGTGTTCAAACACATTACAACTTTTCACAAGATATGTGGCCTACTATATAACTTTGTTGTGGGTGGCGTTTAGATTTTTTTCTGACGATAAACCCATTAGAGCCACTACCGTTACACCAAACATGGAGAGTAAATTTGTCCTTACCGAAAGCACCTCCATGGGTAGGATCAGACATGGAAAAATCAAACCATCCACCTTTATTATTGGCAGTTTTTAAATCGCCTTTTCTCAACTTGTAATAGACATCTGCTGTTATCTCAATATTATGTTCACGGTCATATTTCGGAACAGTAATTTTCAGCTTGCTGACGACATTAACTTGCTCTTTCGTCGTCTCCCTTGACACCTTTGTGATAACGCTGGTGTTATTGCCATGGGAAGTTACATCGTATACCTCAGCATCGGCTGTCGCTGCGTGGACAATGCACAAAAGAGCCAGAGACAGTATAGTCACTGAAGGAAATTGAATGCTTTTGTAAAACATAAGAAACTCCGTCATTTCGATTCCGGCTTTTGACTGACAGCTTTGGCAGGGACGATGGTCAGTCGTAGATGTTCAACTGGCTTGTGAAGCTTCTGAATAAAGTACGGTTAGGGGAGTACAGAAATGGAAGTCAAGTAACGCTTGCATTTGCTCCTGAGTTAAGAACAGGAAACTATTCTCTTCACTATAGATACATCCCCGCATTTTTTCAAACGAGTTAACCCGATAGAATTTATAAAAGAAATAATTTATAGAAGATAGTTGACTTTTAATGGTCGAGCTGGAGTAATACAATAAGTTCAACCACCTAACCCGGATATTTCATAAACATGCTCCTGGCCTTGCTTGCTCCTTGCGGCTCTAAGGGCAGTTTATGAAATATCCGGGCTAAGCCAAGCCTTTCGTCCCATAAAAACAACAATTGTTGTATATATAGCTCAAGTACTCTCAGAAGATTGTCATTGCGTAAAAACCTGCCTAGGAGCCTGACCGAGAATAGACTACCCTACTGCGGTTGCGATAAATGGGTCTAAAAATTCCTGCTTCTTCATCAAATAGCCTCACTATTATCCTCAGAAGCAGAAATTTTTATCCTCAATTTCTCGCGATCCTCGCTAAGGGCACTATTCTCGGTCAGGCTCCTGGAAATACTTCAGACAGCGCGGTCATCAATGCACCTGGTCATGATGACCAAACGGCTCTAACCGGGGGGCAAAAATTGCCGATAATGTGGTCATAAAAGCATTTGCTTGGATGCATTACCTTTTTTTGCAAGATATATGACCTACTATGAAACTTTGTTCTGGTTGGTGAGTTGGTTTTTTTCGGAGAATAAATCCGTCAGAACCACTACCTTTACACCAGATATCGAGGGTGAATCTTTCCTTACCGAAAGTGCCTCCATGGCTAAGACCAGACATGGAATAACCAAACCATCCCTTTTTATTGTTAGCGGCTACTAAACCGCCGTAATTCAACTTATAGTATACATCTGCCTTTATTTCGATATAATTTTCACGTTTATATTCCGCAACAGTAATGTCCAGCTTGCTGACGACGTTAACACTCTCCCCAGAGCTTTCCATAGACACTTTTGGGATAGCGCTGGTGCCTTTACCGTGGGCCGTTATTTTGTATACCTGAGCATCAGCTGTCGCTGTACGCATAATGCACAAAAGAGCCAAAGACAGCCCGGCCACTGAAGGAAATTGAATGCCTTTATCAAACATAAGAAACTCCGTCATTTCGATTTCGGCTTTTGACTGATAACGTTGGCATGGGCGGTGGTCAGTCGTAGATGTTAACTTGCCTGGGAAGCTGGTGAATAAAATACGGCTGGACTGGAAGAGGACAGAAATGGAAGCCCGATGACTGTTTCATTCGTTACTGAGCGAAGAACAGTAAACGACACCTATTACTATAAATGTACTCCCGAGGTTTTTCAAACAGATTGACCAGATAAGGGTTAGAAAAAATAACTTTCAGAGGACAGTTGGCTTTTTATGGTTCGCATTTATAAACGCTCAGCCAGCTTTGTTGATCGAAAATTCTGACTCGCCCTACTGAATTTTATGCTCGAAAGCACAAGTCCGACAGGCTCCTGGTACATCAATTCAATGAGATTGACGTGTACCCTCTCCGTTCATCCTGAGCGGAGTTGAAGGGTGTTTGGCACGATCTATCATGGGCCGGAGTTTACGCCCTTCGATAGGCTCAGGACGAACGGAGTGCAGAGGCTTATGATAACGACAATCCATCAAACTCATTGAAACCATGTACTAGCCCGGATATTTCATAAACATGCTCCTGGCCTTGCTTGCTCCTTGTGGTTCTAGGGGCAGTTTATGAAATATCCGGGCTAGATCCAGAAGGTGGCGTCCTTATTTTGTAGTCACCATTATGCCAATATGCCAATATGTCGATCCGCCATTTTCTGACAGTCATGCTTGGGAATCGCTTTGAGCAATTGATGGAAAATATTAGTATGATGCTTCACGTTCCTTGATTCTTTAGCCGGGCAGCAGTGTTTCAAAGACCCATGTTTTGCGCAGGAACAGGCTATGGGTGAAGTCGGTGTATGTTCAGGTAAAAATACACCGTTTGTCACTCATATAACAGACGATTCTCTAGATCCAGCGTGTTTGTCTAGGAGCCTGACCGAGAATAGGCCCTTAGCGAGGATTGCGAGAAATTGAGGATAAAATTTCTGTTTCTGAGGAGAATAGTGGAGCTATTTGATGAAGAAGCAGGAATTTTTAGACCAGTTTATCGCAACCGCAGTAGCGCAGTCTATTCTCGGGCAGGCTCCTGGATAAACTACACTGGATTATTACTGACACTTTTTTAAATGGGTAAAAGTATGTTTTCAGGCATTATTGCATCCTCTGGCGTAGCCATTGGTAAAGCCTTTGTTCTGAAAGAGGTAGATATTCATATTAGTGATGGCGTGCTGGACCCATCAGAAGTTGAGTCAGAAGTTGCGCGTTTTGAAGTCGCCAGGAGCCAGTCGGTGGAACAGCTTGAGGCAATTCGGGATAAGGCGGCTATTAAACTGGGTAAAGAAGAAGCTGAAGTCTTTGAAGGTCATATTCTCGTGGCAACCGACGAGGAGCTTGAAGAGGAAGTACTGGAAGCCATTCGCAATCTCAAACCGGCTGATGCCGCGTTGAACAGCGTGATCAATGCCAATGTGGCCATGCTTGAAGAACTTGATGACCCGTATTTTCGGGAACGGGTTGCTGATATTAAAGATGTGGGGCGCCGGTTGTTGAAAAATCTGCTGGGGATTGCCATGGTGTCCCTCGAAGATGTGACGAAAGGCACGATTATTGTGGCAGATGACCTGACGCCTTCTGAAACCTCACAAATTGACCTTGATAAAGTGGAGGGATTTGTTACCAATATCGGTGGTCGTACCTCCCATTCAGCGATTATGGCACGCTCCCTGGAGCTGCCGGCGATTGTGGGTGCTAAAGTGGCTACGGATCGCATTATTAATGGTGATAACATTGTGCTGGATGCGGTGAATAACAAAGTTCTGGTGAATCCCGATGCGCTGACGCTTGAGCAGTATCACGCGTTGCAGGTGAGTCTCGAAGAAGAAAAGAAAGCCCTCGCCCAGTTGAAGGCATTGCCTTGTGAAACCGCTGATGGTAAGCGGTTTGAGCTGTGTGCCAATATTGGTACGTTGAAAGATGTTGAAGGCGCTACCCGCCACGGTGCTGAAGGTGTCGGGTTATACCGGACTGAATTCCTGTTTATGGATCGCGCTCAGATGCCAACGGAAGCTGAGCAGTTTCAGGCTTACAAGGGTGTCGCTGAAGCCATGGGCAGGCAGCCGGTGATTATTCGTACGCTGGATATTGGCGGTGATAAAGACCTGCCGTATCTGGATTTGCCTCAGGAGCTAAATCCTTTTCTTGGCTATCGCGCGATTCGCATGTGTTTTGACAAGCCTGAGATTTTAAACACCCAGCTGCGTGCTATTTTGCGGGCCAGCCATTTCGGCAACCTGAAAATCATGTTCCCTATGGTAATCTCTGTTGAGGAAGCGCGTCGATTAAAAGGCATTCTGGCAGAGGTGAAATCGGCGCTTAAGGCGGAAGGTCACCCCTTTGATGACTCCATTGATATTGGCGTAATGATTGAGACGCCAGCGGCAGTAATGATTGCTGACCTGCTCATTGATGAGTTGGATTTTTTCAGCATCGGCACTAATGATTTAACGCAGTATGTGCTGGCTGTTGATCGTGGTAATGAAATGATCGCTGATTTGTACGACCACTATGCACCGAGTGTCATTCGTGCCATCAAGCGGGTGATTGATTGTTCTCACGAGGCTGGCAAGTGGACAGGTATGTGTGGTGAGATGGCCGGTGATGAGCATGCGGTGCTGCTGCTGGCAGGACTTGGCCTGGACGAGTTCAGTGTGAGCGCTTCTTCTATTCCCCGCGTGAAAAAAGTGCTCAGGGGCCAGCGTCAGGAAGCATTGGAGGCGCTGGCGGATAAAGCGCTGTCTATGGCTACGGCAAATGAGGTCAAAGCGCTGCTCAATGCCTTTGTTCAGTAGCCTTCTTTAAAGGCATACTTTTTTAGCGTTGTAGCGTTGTAGCGTTGTAGCGTTGTAGCGTTGTAGCGTTGTAGCGTTGTAGCGTTGTAGCGTTGTAGCGTTGAGCGGCCCTGTGGATCTCTCACTATTGTCGCGAAGGCAGGCATTCATTTCGGCAATGGGTTGGAGTCTTTATGGGGATAACGACAGGGGTGGGTCGGTCTTGGCGCAGACTTTGACGTCAGGGTCAACGCTCTGCCCCCGACCTGTCTCGGAAGCGTCCTGTAAAACCCAGGCAGATTCGATAACGCCTGTGTACCAGATAATTGTGGCTTCAAGCTGAGAAGCAGTCTTAAACGTCATGCTCCTACTGCGGCTACGATAAATGGGTCTGAAAAGTCGCTTTTGCTCGTCAAATAGTCCCGCTATTCTCCTCACAAAAGCGACTTTTTATCCGCCATTTCTTGCGGTCCTCGCTACGGGCAGACGTTTAAGACTGCTTCTGAGGTGAGCAATGCGCGAGTGAAGGGGGTTTTTGGTCTACATTGAAATAGCTTTGTTTCTTCATGTGCTTCTTTGTTCTATATCAAGGTTTTATTTTTCTAACATGTTATAGTTGGCGCTGCTCTGTAACCGCTTTCAGCAAACGATTACCCGGTATGAATGTGAGTCAGAGTAAAAAACCAAAGGCTTAACCAGGAGCCTGTCGGACTTAAGACAATTTCGGCTTAAAATCCAGAAAGCGCGAGAAAGTGTGGCCAGAACTTTCGATCAATTTGCTTAAATAGGTCAACTATTCGCATAAATTGATCGAAAATTCTGACTCGCCCTACTGAATTTTATGCTCGAAAGCATAAGTCCGACAGGCTCCAAGACTGACATAAAAGCCATAACAGAGCCGACTTGCACACATGTTTAAGGAGTTCTTCGAGTGAATGTACTAGGTTATATGCAGCGATTGGGCAAAGCGCTTATGCTGCCCATCGCTATCTTGCCTGTGGCAGCAATTCTGTTGCGATTGGGGCTTCCTGATCTTCTGAATATTCCCTTTATGGCTGAAGCGGGAAATGCCATTTTTAGTAACCTGCCTTTGCTTTTTGCCATGGGCATCGCGATCGGTTTAGCTAAAGGTGACAGTGGTGCCGCAGGTATGTCGGGTGCGGTTGGCTACTTCGTGTTAACGGCGGCAGCAGGCACCATTAATCCTGACATTGATATGTCATTCTTTGGTGGTATCGTGGCGGGGGTTATTGCGGGACACGCTTATAACCGGTTCCATTGCGTTGAACTCCCTTCCTTTCTGGCGTTCTTTGGTGGTAAACGCCTTGTCCCCATCATGACAGGGCTTTTGGCATTAGTTGTGGCTGTCATTGCCGGTTATGTCTGGCCGGTCATTCAAAATGGCATTGACGCGTTTGGTAATGCTGTTGCCAGTTCCGGCGCCATTGGTCAGTTCAGCTACGGCGTTTTGAACCGGGCGCTGATTCCTCTCGGTTTGCACCATGTATTGAATTCTATATTCTGGTTTGGGCTAGGTCAGTTCACCAACAGCGCAGGTGAGGTGGTGACAGGTGATATCGCCCGCTTCTTCGCAGGCGACCCGACCGCGGGTGCGTTCATGGCCGGCTTCTACCCAGTGATGATGTTTGGCTTGCCAGCAGCGGCGTTTGCCATGTACCTGGCCGCGCCAAAAAATAAACGGATGAAAGTCGCTGGTGTTCTGCTGTCTCTGGGGTTAACCGCCTTTTTGACCGGGGTGACCGAACCGCTGGAGTTTACCTTCATGTTCCTGGCACCTGTCCTGTATGGGATCCACGCCTTACTGACGGGGATCTCTCTGGTGGTAACAAACTGGGCTGGTGCTCTGCATGGCTTTGGTTTTTCAGCAGGGGCATTTGACTTTGTGTTGAACTGGGGGCTGGCAACGCACCCTGTGCGTATTGTCTTTATTGGTCTTGCTTTTGCTGTTATTTATTTCTGTGTCTTCTACTTTTCTATCAAGGCCTTCAACCTGAAAACGCCAGGCCGGGAAGATGATGACTTGCAGGTAGATGATGTCGCGGAGGTTAAAGGCAGTGAACGGGCTGAACGTTATATCGCGTTGCTCGGCGGCGCTGATAACCTGGTTACTGTTGAAGCCTGTATTACCCGTTTGCGTCTGACCCTGGCTGACCGTGAACGTATTGATGAGCGGGGTTTGAAGGCAATGGGGGCTAAAGGTGTTGTCCGTCTCGGTGACAATAACCTGCAGGTTATTCTTGGCCCTCAGGCGGAAATTATCGCCGGTGAAATTAATGCGGCTAAAGGTCTTTGATGCGCTGAGCCAGAGAGGGTTCCGGCCTTGGAAGCAGTCTCGCAGGCTGCTCTTTGTTAAATAAGATAGTACCTGAAAGCGACTTTTATTGATCGTTTTTCAGGTTCTATCAGGAGTACTGCATGTTTAAGAAAGATGTTGTGATTACAGCAGAAAATGGTTTGCATACCCGCCCTGCAGCGCAATTTGTCAAAGAGGCAAAAGGCTTTGAGTGTACTCTCAAGCTGGAGATAGGCGGCAAGCAGGCCAGTGCCAAAAGTCTGTTCAAGTTGCAAACCCTGGGGCTGGTGCAGGGTGCGACAGTCAGCATTATTGGTGAAGGTGAAGGCGCTGAACAGGCGGTAACTCATCTTGCCGAGTTCATTACCACGTTGAAATAAGGACAGTGGCAATGAACACTATACCAGTGCCGTCCCCGCAAAGGTGGGGGCGCTGTTGTCGGTCAGGCTCCCAGGGTGCGCTGGCGCTACTGCTTGTAGCTGTGAGTGTCAGAAGTTTTTTTCCGGCTTCCTCGTTATTATCGCCATCAAGACTATACTTGTTCCGAAGCCGGTTATGATTATTTTTTCTATGCTGAAAAATATCTTTTTTATGACGATGGATTCTAACGCCAACGGGTTCATCACTGTGCTATCTATGCTAGGAGGCTGTCCGACAATAGCGCCCTTAGCGAGGATTGCGAGAAATTGAGGATAAAAATTTCTGCTTCTGATGAGAATAGCGAGGCTATTTGATGAAGCAGCAGGAATTTTTAGACCCATTTATCGCAACCGCAGTAGCGCAGTCTATTCTCGGTCAGGCTCCTAGCTTGGTGGATTTAACCGTTGGCGCGAGAAAAATGGTGTAAGGCAACGTTCAGCTCACTACTGATATGCAGGATAACAATGGTTTAATCGGGGGTTTAATCGGGATTTTTCGCAGTTGAGCAGTGTTAAGCTCGACTCGCTGTCAGTGACCAGAACAAAAAATAATGCCTGGCACCGCCTGAGTATGTATTGAAGGTGTTGTCTCAGGTGCTGGCGATGATAATGGATAAAAACAGATTGCAGCGTGTTTTATTCACAGAAATTGACATAACTGTATCGGCAAAATAACACAAACTAACTCGCCGATGTAAAAGTTTGATCATCTTCTGAAAAACCTTTATTCATCGGGCATTTAGGTATTTTCCCTGAGCTGTAATTGTACTGAAATTCCTATTTACTTAGGCCTAAACGGGATCTGCCCGGTACGATGAAACGTTTGGAGACGTTATTATGATTAACATTGCTATTAACGGCTATGGTCGTATTGGTCGTAATGTATTGCGTGCCCTGTACGAATCAGGCCGCCGTGATGCATTTCAGATTGTAGCAATTAATGATCTCGGCGATGCCACTACCAATGCGCACCTGACGAAGTATGACACGGTTCACGGTCGCTTCAATGCTCAGGTCGAAGCGGGTGAAGGTACGCTGACTGTTAATGGCGATGAAATTAAAACCTTTTCCGAGCGTAACCCTGCCGACCTGCCCTGGGCAAAACTGGGTGTAGATGCAGTGTTTGAGTGCACCGGTATTTTCCGGTCCAAGGAAGCTTGCCAGTCTCATCTTGCTGCCGGCGCTAAAAAAGTCATTATTTCTGCGCCAGGAAAGAATGTTGATGCCACGGTGGTTTACGGTGTTAATCATGACGTATTAACAGCGGATATGACCGTTATCTCCAACGCCTCTTGTACCACCAACTGCCTGGCACCTGTTGTCAAGCCACTTAATGATGCGCTGAATATTGAAAAAGGCTTGATGACGACGGTACATTCTTACACCAACGACCAACGCCTGAGCGATGTGTATCATTCTGACTTGTACCGTGCCCGTGCCGCTGCCTGTAATATGATTCCGACGGCTACTGGTGCTGCATCGGCTGTGGGACTTGTTGTACCAGAGTTGCAGGGCAAATTTGATGGTATGGCCGTGCGGGTTCCAACCGTTAATGTCTCTCTGGTTGACCTGAACTTTGTGGCTGGCCGTGATACCACCGCTGAAGAAGTGAACGAAATTATGGCTACGGCAGCCATGGCAACCCCCATGAATGAGGTGTTGCACGTGAACTACGAGCCATTGGTATCTTCAGATTTTAACCACAGTTCGTTCTCGTCTAATTTTGATGCCACACAAACACGTGTTCAGGGAAATCTTGTGAAAGTGATGGCCTGGTACGATAATGAGTGGGGTTTCTCAAACCGAATGCTGGACACCGCAAAAGCTTTTATGAACGCCTGAGGTGTGAACAGAAAATCAAGTGTCTAATACAGCGTAAAGCCTAGGCTAGGAGCCTGTCCGAGAATAGCGCCCGTAGCGAGGATTACGAGAAATTGAGGATAAAAATTTCTGCTTCTGAGGATAATAGTGGGGCTATTTGACGAAGAAGCAGGAATTTTTAGACCCATTTATCGCAACCGCAGTAGCGCAGTCTATTCTCGGACAGGCTCCTAGGGGTCGTTGCCTTTTAGAAAACACCAACAGTCGTCATTCCTGTGGAGGCAGGCATCTTTCGCTTTCACAGCGGTAACGGTGAGACAGTTTTCATTGTCACTACCTGAAGATATCACTATAGCAAAACCACAGTCTCGCTCGACGACCTGTGGTTTTGTTGTATAACACTATTCATTTTTTAGCGACTGACACCTGCGACTATGCTATCAATGAGCACCGAGTGGGTGATGGAATGAGAGGATACCATGCTCAGACGTACCAAAATTGTAGCGACTCTTGGTCCGGCCACCGAGTCAGAAGAGCAGCTCCAAAAGATTATTGAGGCAGGGGTTAATGTTGTCCGATTGAATTTTTCTCACGGTGATCATGAGGATCACCGGTTGCGCGCTGAGCGCGTTCGCGACATTGCTGAACGACTCAATCGTAGTGTGGCCATATTGGGTGATTTGCAAGGGCCAAAAATCCGTATTGGCCGATTCCAGAACAACAGGATTCATTTGTCCGATGGGGCTGAGTTTATTCTTGATGCTGAGTTGCCCATTGACGCAGGTGATGAAACGCAGGTTGGCCTGGCCTATAAGAACCTGTCCAATGATTGCGTCGTGGATGATGTCCTGTTGCTGGACGACGGTCGTCTGAGCCTGAAAGTGAAAGCCATTGATGGCCCCCGCATTATCACTCACGTACTGACCGGCGGTGAGCTATCCAACAATAAAGGTATCAATCTGCAAGGCGGTGGTCTGTCAGCCGCGGCACTGACGGAGAAAGATAAAGAAGATATTCAGATCGCCGCTCGGATTGGTGTTGATTATCTGGCCGTTTCTTTTGTCCGTCGGGCTGACGATCTTAAACAGGCACGCCAGCTGATGAAAGCAGCAGGTGGCAGTGCCGCGATCCTTTCCAAAATTGAACGGGCTGAAGTCGTGCGTAGCCAAAAGCTGCTGGAAGAGGTTATTAAAGCCTCCGATGCCGTTATGGTCGCGCGGGGAGACCTGGGTGTTGAGATTGGTGATGCGGAGCTGGTGGGCGTACAGAAACATATCATTAGCGAAGCACGCCGCTTGAATCGACCCGTGATTACAGCCACTCAGATGATGGAGTCCATGATTCACAATACCCAGCCGACCCGTGCGGAAGTGTTTGATGTAGCGAATGCTGTCCTTGATGGAACCGATGCCGTGATGCTCTCAGCAGAAACAGCCACGGGTAAACGCCCGGATGAAGTGGTCAAGGCCATGGCGCGTATTTGTCTGGGCGCGGAAAAGCAGCCGACAACACAAATCTCCACACACCGTATGGACTTTACGTTTCAGAAAACCGACGAAGCTATTGCCATGGCCGCAATGTATGCGGCTAACCACCTCGAAGGGGTGAAGGCTATTGTCTGTCTGACCAAAACCGGCAGTACGCCCCTGTGGATGTCCCGTATTAATTCTGGTTTGCCGGTGTATGCAATGACTCGTCATAAAGCCACTGAACGACGGGTTGCACTCTATCGCGGCGTGGAGTCTGTGGCTTTTGACAGTGGTACTACTTATGGCCTGGAAGTCAACAGCAATGCTATTACTGAGCTGAAAAACCGTGGGCTTTTAGCCACAGGCGACAAGATTATCCTGACCAAGGGTGAAACGCGCGAGATTGAAGGGGGTACCAATACCCTGCAAATTCTAACGATTGCTTAATCACATATGGACTCTTCTATACTGGTAAAATGCCAGAAAGAAGGGTAAGGAGGAGAGCTGAAGATGAGCGATTCCCGTCTCAAGCGAATCGGTGTATTAACCTCAGGGGGCGATGCCCCGGGAATGAACGCGGCTATTCGAGCTACGGTGAGGGCCTGTATATACCACGGCGTCGAGCCAGTTGCTATTCGTCAGGGCTATAAGGGGCTGATTGAAAACGCCCTGGAAGTGATGAACGCGCGCTCAGTTGCCAATATCATTAACAAGGGCGGCACCTTTCTGAAATCAGCCCGCTGTGAGGAGTTTCGCACCAAAGAGGGACGAGCCAAAGCCTTCGCGACGGCAAAGGCAGCGAATCTTGAAGGTCTGGTCGTTATTGGGGGTGATGGTTCGTTCACTGGCGCCATGTATCTGGAGCAAGAGCATGGCCTTGCTTGTGTTGGCGTGCCGGGCACCATTGATAACGATATTTATGGCACCGATTGCACCATCGGTTATGACACCGCCCTGAACACGGTTGTTGAGGCTATTGATAAAATTCGTGATACAGCGACATCCCATAATCGTTTATTCTTCATTGAAGTGATGGGCCGTGATGCCGGTTTTATCGCTTTGAACACAGGCATTGCCGCCGGCGCTGAAGAAATCCTCATTCCCGAGCAGGAAAATAACATTGATAACCTGATGACCGAGCTGCAAAACAGTGGCCGTGCCGGTAAGTCTTCCAGCATTATTGTGGTTTCCGAAGGCGATGCCAGTGGTGGTGTCTTTGAACTTGCGCGCACCGTTGAAAAACGCTGTCCACAATACGAAGCCAAGGTCACGGTACTTGGACACATTCAGCGGGGGGGAAAACCCAGCTGTTTTGATCGGGTGTTGGCCAGTCGTTTAGGTGTGGCTGCCGTTGAGACACTGCTTGGGGGCGAGAGCGGGGTTATGGTGGGTGTCCGTGATCAGCAGGTGGTAAAAACGGATCTTGACAGGGCTATCAGCAAGCAGAACATGATTGATAGCCATTTAATGAGAGTGGCAAAAATCATCACTGTATAGAAGCGGTCTTAAAAGTCTGCCCGTAGCGAGGACTGCGAGAAATGGCGGATAAAAAGTCGCTTTTGTAGGGAGAATAGCGGGACTATTTGACGAACAAAAGCGACTTTTCAGGCCCATTTATCGTAGCCGCGGTAGGAGCATGACTTTTAAGACTGCTTCTAATACCACTGCCGGGCTGTTTTAACGGCCTGGCCGTTTTATTCAAGACCTGTTTGGCCAATACGGGTCAACTGACCATCAGGCAGGTTTATAACAGACGAGAATAGAGGGTGTGCGTTGTGGGCTTAATGGGTTCTCTGAAAAAAAGCATGGGGTTGGCTGCTGCCGAGACAATGGTTATTCAAGCGCCGCTGGCCGGTGATATTGTTCCTATGGAAAGTGTGCCTGATCCGGTATTTGCCGATAAAGTGGTCGGCGACGGTGTTGCCATCAATCCCACCAGTGATGTGATGGTTGCCCCCTGTGATGGCACGATTGGTAAAATCTTTGAAACGAACCATGCATTCAGTATGGAAACGGCGTCAGGTATTGAGCTGTTTGTCCACTTTGGTATTGACACGGTAGAACTCAAGGGCGAAGGATTCAAGCGAATTGCCACGGAAGGTCAGACAATCAAAGCCGGTGAGCCGGTGATTGAAGTGGATTTGGATTTTATGCGCGAGAATGCCGCCAGTGTGATAACGCCCGTGGTTATTTCCAATATGGATGAAGTGGCGAGCCTGGACAAGGCGTCTGGCACCGTTGCCGTGGGTGATACGGTGTTGTCTGTGACCATGAAGTAAATTCGGTGATTTGTGAATAGCTCTGCGCGGGTAGAGCTACACCTCTTTATACCCTGATTGTCTTTTAGAGGCTGATTGTCAGTATGGCTGACCTGCCGGTCAGTGATCCCTTGTACTGTCTGTCATAACCTGCTGTCACTGAATTTTGTAACAGGAGGCGCTATGAAAAAAGGGATCATCGCCAGAGTGATGGCTATAGCCATTGCCCTGAGCAATTCCGCTGGTGCCGATTGGGGCGCTGTGAAAACACAGGTGACGCAAGAGCTGATGGTTGATCGTTACGCGCGGCCTGAATTTCAAGACCTGGCCCACTTTCGTCAACAACAGCGCCAGCGCATGGCAGCAATGACCCAGGAGCGGGCTGACTATTTGCCTGCTTTACAGGGTTATCGACAGAGGAAGGACGAAAAAAAAGTAGTGTTTGTCAGTGCTCAGGGCAACAAGACCTTTAAAAAGGTGCTCAAATTCACAGATACAGATACTGCAAAGAAATCACCTTCTATCAATGACCGGGAAACCCCGTTTCTCAATCCGCTATTTCCTGTCACTGAACAGAAGCAGGTGAAAAGCGTGAAAAGCGTGCAAAAGAGCAGCACTGAAGTCAGTGTCAGGCCGTTTCATTCAGTCAATCACATTCGTAAGCAGCGAACGCCACGAGGCAAAATAAAGGGGAAAATAAAGGTGACAGTCACCGATAAGCGGTAACAGAATTATCTCACCATCCTCATAACGCCGTTAAAAAGTTTGATTGGTGTTACAGCATAAGCAAGAGAAGATTGACAGACTGGCTTCTTGATTAGACATGTATACCCTCTTTAGCATTTTCGCCGTCGTCATCCCATACAGGGATTGTAAGGGATTTATGCCACAAGGACGTGAATCACTAAACCCCCATGACGCGTGTGGTTAGAGTGCCTTCCATAGAGTGTGGTTCCTGTACGTTCCCTGTACAGGATGACGGTGCGGGGTGTATTTCAGCGTTTCGCGACAGCCTCTTTAGTCGGGGGAGCAGTCACTTTATGTAAATATTGTTAAAACGTAAGCATTTTGTCATTTTTAGGTATATCTACTTATTTTGATGCGCTTTTTTGCCTCTTATTATTTTTATAATTATTATAAAAAACTGATACCAGCATCGCCTTTTTTATTATAGGTGTATTCATAAGCAGTAGCTGCCGTATCACTTGTATAACAATAACTAGTTAAAGTTTGACTTGGGGGATACCACGAAGTTTGCTGTTACGCTGTTAGTCAGCGTCCTCTCACTGTTTGTGCCAAGTGCTTTTGCCGCTTCTTTTGAAAGTAATATTCAACGGATAGGCGTTAACCCAACCAAGGGATTACTCATTGTTACCGTGGATAAAGAACCAGCAAATACGGGTAATTGCTTTCACAATAATCAACTTGCCTGGTCTATGGAGGAATCAGGCACATCGGTTATTTTATCCACTTTGTTAAGCGCCTATCACACTGAGAAAAAAGTGTTGTTTGATGCTTCTCCAGTGACTACTTGCCTTGGTGAGTACCAAGCCGGTGGCAGTGTTTTTCTTGGGCGTTAATAACACTCCCTTGGTCACCTCGGTCATTTAATCAATACATATTGCTTCACGTTAATCTCACTTTCCGTGCGCTTTGGTGGGCTGTTGTTTTATGGGCAGGATTTGGTCAATGAAAAAAATAAGAAAGGCCATTTTACAGGGGTTATGGTCATTATGGTTGCTCAGTTTTTCTGCGTTAAGTTTTGCCAGTATTGACGACAATAAAAATTTTATCAGTGATGATTCCGGGGCTTATCATTATTATAAAAGCGTTGATGATACCATTTTTCTAGCCGCCCTTCAGCCCCTTTATATTCATATTCCTGTTGGGGGAATCACAATGACAGTGCCTGTTCCCAGAAAAGAGCTGGATACCATCATCTGGTTACAAGATAAACAAGCATATGCGCTCCCGGCTGTGAGTTTTATGTATTTGCTTGGGTCTGAACAGATGCCTGCAGGCTATGAAGAAACCTTTAAAACATTCAGCGACAGTGAGAAAAAGGCGGCTATTCATTCAAAATGGAATATTGTCTTTGAAGACAAAGAAACCCACTATACCATTTTGGTGGGTGACTTTAATGGCGATGGTCTCAATCAATTTCTGGTTATTCCAACCACCAGCGCCAGTAAAGATAATCAACAAGCCTTTATTACCACTAACGGTTCAGAGGACACTGCCAGTATCGGTATCAACTTGTCTGCGGATAGTGGGACAATCAGCGTACGTGATGTTAATGACGATGGCCGGGATGACATTGTTGTTAGCCGTGACGATGGTAAGGAATATACCCTTTACGCCGATGAAAAAGGCCAGTTTCCCGTACCGGATGTTATTCCTGAACCCGACAAAGAGATTGATAACGGTGACTCTTCGTTACCGTTAACACCTGGCGCCAGCCAGGGAGAATTCCGTGTTAGCGAATCAGGCAGCGCCACCTACCGCATGCCTGTACCTTTACCGAGGGGTATTGCCGGATTAACGCCACAGCTGGCCTTAAATTACGACAGTGGGAACAGCAACGGCCATCTGGGTATGGGCTGGTCGCTATCCGGGCTGTCCGCCATTACCCGTTGTCGTAAAACCCTGGAGCAAGATGGAAAAACGTCAGCAAAAGGTGATCGTTTTTGCCTGGATGGGCAACGGCTGATTGCGGTTAAAGGCAGTTATGGTGCCAATGGCACAGAGTATCGCACAGAAATCGACAGCCAGACCAAGGTTGTCTCCTACGGCAGCAAAGGTGGATACCCTCAACGTTTTACCGTCTGGCGAAAAGACGGCAGTGTTAGTCAATACGGGGCAACCGGTGATGCGTTTATTAATGCGCAGGGCAAAGATTACGCCATGGCCTGGGCCATTAATAAAACGCGGGACAGCCTGCTAAATGACCGCAACGCCATTACCTTCAGCTACACCCGTTACCCTGACAAAGGCGAATACACCATCAAACAGGTGGCGTATGCAGGTGGACAAGCCACCGTCAATTTTGTTTATGACAATAAACGTACGGATAAAGCCACTTTTTACAGTGAAGGCTCACGATCTTCCCTGAACCAGCGTTTAAACCGCGTAGAAGTCCGTCAGAATAACCAGCTATTTCGCCAGTTCTATTTGCGGTATCAGGAAAACGGCGTCACTGGCCAAAGTCGTCTGACCGGTGTGCAGGCGTGTAGTGCCAGCCATTGCTACCCCCAAACCACCTTTGAGTGGGGTGAAATGGGGCAGGGCTTTACAACCACTGATACCGTCTCTCTGGAAAAAGGCTACAAACACGGTAAACGTGCGGATATTAATGGCGATGGCCGGGAAGATTATAGTGCTTATCTGGAATCAGGTCACAGTGTCAGTTATGTCTCTGATGGCACAAAACTGGTACAAAAAGGCCGGAGTACTTACCTGAAAAAAGGGCTGAAACCTGAAGACTGGTTTGTGTTTGATTATAACGGCGATGGGCGCGGTGATATTCTTTACAAGGACAGAACCTGGAAAATACGGCTGTCTAATGGTCAGGATTATGGGGGGCAGTTGATTGATACGACGTTATCCGCCAGCAATGCAACATTGGCAGATGTTGATGGAGATGGCTTGCCGGATTTGGTTTATACCTCTGTTGGCAGTGCCGGTTCGGGTGCGCAACCTGAGCCTGGTCAGTATATTATTCAAAAAAGAAGTATTGCAGTACGGTATTTAAGACCAAATAAAAATACCCGCAGCCCCTATCCTTATCTGTTCTCTGAGCCAGAAGCCATCGTGCACAGTTTTGATGTACCAGAAGAACTTGTGGGTAATTGTGGTGATGGTTTGCAACGGATTAGCAGTGGGTTTTCCCGGGATATTACTGGCAATGGACAATCGGACTTTGTTCTCCAAATATCAAAAGGTACTGAACGCCGTGGTGGTGGTCGTGATGGCCATTTCTGGTGTGATAGAACCAGTAGCTGGTATCTTTATACAAAAAAAAGCTCACAAAATAACCATTACCCCACAGGAAAGTCACTGTCGAGTGACAAAAGTTTTTTATTTACTGACCTTAACGGTGACACCCTTCCCGACTGGCTCCGTGATGATAAATACTACCTCAATACAGGCAATGGCTTTGATAAAGGGCACTCCCTGGGCTTCAATATTTTCCATGACGCCGATATCGCCAAAAGTCTGAACTTTATTGACTACAACGGCGATGGCAAGCAAGACCTGTTTTATGTCAAAAACAAAAAGACCTGGGTCAAGCGCTGGAATGGCAATGGTTTTGATGCGCCGGTGGAAACCTCTGCCCGCTACTACGGTCGGGACAATATCCAGTTTCTGGATTTAAACGGCGACGGTCGTCAGTCTTATGTCTATTTCGAGAACAACGGCAAAACCCATATCCATACTCCCACATCAGGCGGTTCTGGAAAAAACCGCATTATGGCCATTGATAACGGTGCAGGTAACCGAACGGAAATCGACTACAAACCGTTAACCGATAGCCGTGTCTACACCAAAGGTACGGGCGGGGCATTTAAGCGCTGGGGCAAAGGCGCGCCGGTGTTTGATTTGATGGCCCCGAGCTATGTGGTTAGCCAGGTCAGCAGTACTGCGCCCACAGCGGGCAGCGAACCGGGCAGGGTGAACACCCAGGCTAAAAGCCGGGTCAGCTATCACTATGCCAACGCTAGAGTACAAGGCGGTGGACGTGGTATGTTGGGCTTTGGCAAACTGACGACGACAGATGAACAAACGGGGGTGATCACCACAACGACCTACCGGCAAGACTTTCCTTATAGTGGCTCGCCGGTTTCTACAGAGGTCAAAACCGCCCATGGGCAACCGTTATCTTTCAGCCAAAATAGCTGGTCTGCAAAAAACCGGGGAAGATACTGGCAACTGATGCTGACCCGTTCAGTGGAAAAGGGCTTCGACCTTGACAGCGGTGCCTTGCTGCAAACCGTTACCACTCATACGACCTACGACAGTTACAGTAACCCCTTGACCATCAGTATTCAAACCAAAGGCGGTGGCAGCGAACAAACCAAAGCGACCACCAACACCTATACCAACAATGGCAGTAAATGGCACCTGGGCCGATTAACCCGTGCCGTGGTTACAACAACACAAGGCAGTCACAGCCATACCCGTACCTCTTCCTTTGGTTATAACAGCACCACAGGGATGCTTATATCCGAAACCGTGGAGCCGGGTAACGCCAACGAACTCACCACCACCTATAGCCACGATAGCTGGGGCAACACGGTTCGCTCACGAATCACTGGCAAAGGGATAGCTCCTCGTGAAAGTCGTACACAATACTCGAACAACGGCTGGTATGCTGACCGGGCTATTAATGCTTTGGGGCAAACCACCTCCAGCGTGTTGCAACGCAATGCCTTTGGCCAGCCATTAAAGGTACAAGACAGCAATGGCCTGTTAACGACCTTTGTTTATGACAGTATGGGGCGGGAAATCCGTCAGCGCCACGGCAGTGGCAGTGGTAAAGACACCGCATACTATACCTGTTCATCGGCACCCATTGCCTGTGCTGCCGGTGGCAAGCTGGTTGTGGAAAGCAGGCCCCTCGGTGGTGCCAAAAGCTGGATGATTCAGGATGGACTGGGCCGGGAGATTCGCCGGATCAGCCAGGGCTTTGATGGTACCTTGTTAGGGCGTGAAACCGAGTACGATAACTTAAGCCGCCCGGTGCGGGTAAGTGAACCCTTTGCGGAAAACAACACCGTGTACTGGAATGAAACGGAGTACGACATTCTGGACCGTATCACTAAAGTCACCCAGGCAGGGGGTAACTTTGAGCAGTTTAACTACAACGGCTTTACCACCACCATTACCAATGGCAAAGGCCAGCAACGAACGGAAGTACGTAACGGGCTTGGTCAGTTGGTGAAGGTTAAAGACCCCCTCAACAATACCATTACCTATGGCTACGATACCCAGGGTAATCTGACCCGAACGGTACAAACCGCCGCCGATACCGGCAAGTCAGCAACAACCACCCTGACTTACGACGGGCTGGGCCGCAAGATTGCCACGGATGACCTCAGTAAAGGACGATGGACGTATGAATACAACGCCCTCGGTGAGCTGGTGAAACAAACCGATGCCAAAGGGCAAATACAAACCCTGCGCTATGATCTGCTAGGCCGTCAGGTGGGGCGCACCGACAAAAAAGCCGACGGTGCTGTAGAAGGCGAAGCGGTATGGGTCTACGACACAAAAAAAGTCGGCCTGCTCAGCGAAACCCGCGACAACAAAAGTGGCTTTAAAAAAGTCCTGAGCTATGACAATTATTCAAGGCTCAGCCGTGTCGCCACCACGTTTCATAAGGTCACCTACCACCAGAGAACCACTTACGACAGCTATGGCCGGGTTAAAGAGCAGTACGATGCGGCGGGCAGTAACAGCGGTATCCGCTACCACTACAACAGCCGTGGCTTTATGACGCGGTTGCAGGATATTGCCACGCAGCGCACCTGGTACGAAGTCAAGGCCATGGATGCCCGAGGCAATATAACCGTACAAAGCCTCAATGGACTGACCCAGACCAAAGTGTTTGCCGGTGATACCGGTTTTCTGACAACCTTGAGCACTCGCGCCGTCGGCTCGGATCTGCAACGGCTCGATTACCAGTGGGATTTGCTCGGTAACCTCACTCAAAGGCAGGATCGCAGCACGGCAAAAACCCTGACCGAAACCTTTACCTATGACAGATTGAACCGGTTAACGTCATCGACAACAGGCGGTAAAACCCACCGCTATACCTATGACGGCCTGGGGAATATCACGTCAAAAACCGGCGTGGGCAACTACACCTATGGTCAGAACGGGGCAGGTATACACGCAGTGACGTACACCAGCGATGATAAGGCCAGCTACCGATACGATGCCAACGGCAATATGACCAGCGGTGGGGGGCGTAGCCTGAGCTACAGCACCTTTGATAAACCCCTGTCCATCAGTAAAGGCGGACATACTACCGCTTTCCGCTACAATGTTGACCGCAGCCGCTTTTGGCGCAGAGATACGACCAACGACGGCAAGGTCACCACCACCCATTATATTGGCAATGTGGAAGTGATCACCCGTCCCAATGGTGAGAAGGAAACCAAACGGTATATTAACGGTGTGGTGATTGATACCCAGACGAAAAAGGCTAATGGCAGCACAACAAATAGTGTACAACTGTTGTTAAAAGACCATCTGGGCAGTATCCATACCATTATGGATGGCAATAAACTGACTGTGCTGCAACGTCAGAGCTTTGATCCCTTTGGTCAACGCAGAAACCCAACGGACTGGCAAGCGTTGCTGGAAAAAGATCCCTCAGGCTTTGACAGCAAACTGACCACGCGGGGCTTTACCGGCCATGAGCAGCTCGATGAAGTGGGCCTGATCCATATGAATGGCCGGGTATACGACGCACGGTTAGGTCGCTTCTTGCAAGCCGATCCGTTTATTCAGGCAGCGACCAATACCCAGAACTTTAACCGCTACAGCTATGTGCTGAATAATCCGCTGAATGCCGTTGACCCAAGTGGGTATTTCTTAGGGAAGTTGTTTAAAGGGATTAACAAGCTGCTGGGGGATTTTGCCCCGTTTGTGGCGATTGCTATCGCCGCTTTTGTCCCTGGTGCTGAATTCCTATGGGGGACTTTAGCAAATACTGCGACAGCAGCCGTTGCTACAGGCTTTGTCGCAGGTGGCATTGCAACAGGAAGCTTAAAGGGCGCTTTTATTGGTGCATTCAGTGCTGGAGTATTTCATGGGATAGGGCAGCAATTTAATCCGACAGGAGGCTTGTCATTTGCCAAGGCAGGATTGTCAACTAAAGTCGCCTGGGCGGGCAGCCATGCTATAGCAGGGGGTGTGATCAGTGTGCTTCACGGCGGTAAATTTGGTCATGGATTTATCTCGGCAGGCTTGACCAAGGCGGCAATGGGGTCGACAGGTTTTGACTACAAAAATACTAAAGTTTCAGCTATTACCGGAAGAACGACTGTAGTAGCTATTGTAGGTGGTACTGTATCTGAGCTAACAGGAGGAAAGTTTGGTAACGGTGCAAGAATGGCTGCTTTCGTTCAGTTACAATCGGAAGCGTCAAGGTATTATGAGAATCAAGTTGGGCGTAAAGCTGACCCAATGCCTGGAAAAAATAAATCAGTACGAACAGATTATAGATTTGATGCTAATGGTCGTCAATATCCAGATAGCTATGACCAGAATGTAATTGGTTTGAATGAATCTCTTACTGGTGATTTTTGGGCTGATCTTCTAAAGCAAGGAGGGCTCATCAGCAAGGCTCTTAACATGATTCCTACGATGAACGCAACCGCAGGATTACATGACTATTGGTTTAATAAACCAAACTCTTTAAATTTTACGGTATGGAATGTACCCACTATGCTCCCAGCAGCTGCTATATCAGCTACAGCTTCGATTGGAAACTTTACACGCGGCAATGAGGCTGTGGTTATGAGGATGTATCACATGGAAAGAATGAAAAAAAGGAATAAAAATGATTAAGTTATTGCTAGTGATAGCTGTATTGGCTAATTGCTCATGTGGCTATTTTTCATCACCTCATGAGATTTTTAAAAGTCATATGTCTACTACTATTGGTAAGCATATCTCAGACCCCCATACATGGGCCAGACCAGATAGATTTATATCTGCTCGAGTGTTAAAAGGTGGGAATATAGAAAATAAATATAAGCTACAAAAAAGCTGCTTTTATTTTTTTGAGGAGGATAAAAGTACAGGGATAATTGTGAAATGGCGATTTGAAGGTGAAGTAAAAGACTGTGTTATTTCACCCTAGAAAAATAAAGAACTCTTGGGGCCGGTCTTGAAAAGTACAGAACAGAATCTGGGGGGCTTATATATCTCGTTCCCACGTTTCGTGCTGCAACGTCAGAGCTTTGATCCCTTTGGTCAACGCAGAAACCCAACGGACTGGCAAGCGTTGCTGGAAAAAGATCCCTCAGGCTTTGACAGCAAGTTGACCACTCGGGGCTTTACCGGCCATGAGCAACTGGATGAAGTGGGCCTGATCCAAATGCCGTTGATCCGAGTGGGTATTTCTTAGGGAAGTTGTTTAAAGGGATTAACAAGCTGCTGGGGGATTTTGCCCCGTTTGTGGCGATTGCTATCGCCGCTTTTGTCCCTGGTGCTGAATTCCTATGGGGGACTTTAGCAAATACTGCGACAGCAGCCGTTGCTACAGGCTTTGTCGCAGGTGGCATTGCAACAGGCAGTTTAAAGGGCGCTTTTGTTGGTGCATTCAGTGCTGGAGTATTTCATGGGATAGGAACCAGCTTCCAGGAAGGCGCTTGGGCTAGAGGCTTTTTTGGTTCCTCAGCCACAGGAGCGAAAGTGGCTGCACACGGACTTGCCGGTGGCGTAATGTCTGTCCTCAACGGGGGGAAGTTTGGTAATGGCTTTGCGAGTGCAGGATTCACACAGCTACTGGCTCCGGGAATTGGTGCGATTGATAAAGGCACCCGTTTCAGTGCAAGGCGGGTTTTTGCCGCTTCCATTGTGGGTGGTACATCTTCTGCCACGACGGGAGGAAAGTTTGCTAATGGAGCAGTAACCGGAGCATTCTCCCGAGCGATGAATGATGAGAGTCATTGGAGGGATCGGGTTAATCTGGCATTAGCTCAAGCCAAAGATAAACTACAACAGCTAAGTTCTTGGGCTGTTAAAAATGAAAAACGCATATTTAGTACAATGCAAGCCATTGGTGGAGCAGGCCAAGCACTTTTTGGTGCTGGCCTTTGCACCACTACTGCTGGTTGTGTATTTGGTGCACCGATAATAGCCCACGGATTATCTAATTATTCTCAAGGTGTTCGATTTACTGATACGAATATCGTGCAGGAAGCATACAAGGCCATATTTGGCAATGATGTCGGTAACTCTATTTATTATTCTGTTGACATTATAAGTTCAATAGGAGCTGGCAGTGCTAAAACCCTTTCATCATATGGCCGTACACTACAAAATAGTGGAGAATCTCTTTTCTATTCTTCCGATTATGTGCGTACTATAGCCACACCTTTTGGAACTATGTCGGCTGTAAATGATACTTATGTTTTAGGTGGGGGGCTTGTGAATGATTACGGAAACTAATATGACTACAATTATTGGCCTATGTATCTCAGCTATCTACGCTCTTCTGATGATCATTTTAAGATTAAAAGGAGCGGTCAACACTACATGTAGACGTTTTGTATTTATTAGTCTGAATGTTACTAATATTGGCATTCTTGCCTTCATGATGGAAATGGCTAAAGCCGCTGGAAACCAAAATTTATGGTTTTTGTCTTTCTTATTGATATTTGTTTTTGTTGGGGTTAATTTATTTTTCGGCTCGATAAAAAGGGAGTAAAGGACATCCAAAAGGGAATAAAGTAAGGGAATAAAGGACACCCATAAATTTGTATGACGGCCTGGGAATATCACCTCAAAAACCGGCGTAGGCAACTACAAATGACGGTGGTTTATCGGATTCCGGTTCAAGTTCCTAATACGCCTTCAAGCTTGAGTGGCGTACGTATTCCCACTCAGGCGTTGAAGAAAAGAGAGAAACACCAAGTGTGAAAACAAAGCCTCTGTGCGTCAAGGTGGTGCCAGAGCACGGAGTTATCAGTGCATGGCACTGATCATAATCAATCAATGGTTGTAAGGGACTCCCCTTTATTATGAATAGAATAAAACGTCTGAGCCTTGGCCTGGCCGCTTGCGCCCTGTCTTTTCCGGCAGCAGCCGACTCAAATCTGTTCGCGGATATTGCTGCGTCCTCTAGTATGCTTGCTCACATCAAACATGTTCGGGTAAGAACCTGGGTGGCCTACATCAAACTCGAAGGTTGTGCCAAATACTCAAAAATCAGCCTTAAAGGTGAATACGGCAAGGCCATGTACTCCACGGCCCTGAGCGCCGCCATTGCTGGCAAGCAGGTGAGGGTTGGGTTTGCTGAACCAGAAGGCTGTTCTGGTGTAATGGAGCCTTATGTTGAATACATTGATGTACCGTTTAGCTGATAACCTGACATGTTTTTCTCCAACCTAGGAGCCTGTCCGAGAATAGACTGCCCTACTGCGGTTACGATAAATTGGTCTAAAAATTCCTGCTTCTTCGTCAAATAGCCCCACTATTATCCTCAGAAGCAGAAATTTTTATCCTCAATTTCTCGTAATCCTCGCT
>NZ_JAVLSP010000037.1:0-34905 GCF_031528575.1 Candidatus Sororendozoicomonas aggregata | reverse complement strand
TCTATTTGCTAAAAATTTCCGACTTTTTAGACCAATTTGCTGCCACCGCAGTAGGGTAGTCTATTCTCGGACAGGCTCCTGGATCAGGGTTAAAACCCTCACCAGAGTTTTGGTTTGATGGAGCAAGTAACCGCTGGCATTGCCTCAAAGGTTATGAAGGTTATTCTGCCCAGGTGGCTTCACTGGCCACCTGAAGCGTGTGGAGCAAAGCCATTGCCTGTGAACGTCTGGATCGCAGGGAGTATTGCCCGCATAAGGCCACTGCCACCATGACGATGTTAAGCTGATTCCCCGGCTTGATGATCGGCTGGCTGGCCGCCAACTCAATGGTAAGTCATTAAAAAACAAGAGAAAGTACACAGGCTCAGTAGTAAACTCATTCCTTAACGCACCCAAATACACACAGAGCCTGTACAAAAAATCAGTTATATTCCGTATCACTCACTATTTTTCGACTATCCTCAATGCCGTGGTATCTACATAGGACTTACACAGGACTTAGCCCATGGCTCCTCCCTTAAGACGAAAATTCATGCTGGTCGGCAGCATCCTTGTGTCACTGCTGATCACTTCCGGTTATGCGACCAACCCCCCTCAGCCAGCGAATAAAAATGCCAGCGCAAACATACTCGCTCAGGTTGCTGATGCCATTAATAACGATCAACACTTGAAACCAGCCGTCAAGAAAAATATTGACTCCCAACTGATTAAGCCTCTGGAGCACATTGGCAATACAGTTGTCTCAGGTGACGACAGTGATGTTCGCCCGATTGTGGTGAATTTTCAAAAGGCCCTGGAACAATCACTGGTCAAACTGCTGGACACGGGAGCAATTACCCATCTAACAGCGATTATTCATACTCCCATGCCCACGACGCCTCTGTGTAACTGCGTAGGTAAAAGCCATGCGGACAATATGCACCCGAACCTTCGCCAGGACCCCTCCCGGGTAAAAACCATTGAAGATCGTGCTGTGACACTCCGTCAGCTAGCTACCCAGGGGCCGCGTGTTCACTTGTACGTGGCTTATCCTTCAGACGGGTTGCAAAAACGCTCAGCCGAAGCACAAAAAACGTACAAGGAGGAAGTCAACAACAAGATAAACACCAGCTTAATCGACTTACCCCTGAAATGTACTGATATGCCCACGCACCTGGTTGGCGCGACTTACTTCATTTCGACACCACAGAGTCAGGCACTGACTGTCTTAACGTTATCAGGCGTGCAAGCTTCCGAAGGTGACGGTACTACCAACTGGCAGCTTATTCTGGGTGATGAGGATAACCCGGTAGTAAAAGAGCGACTCAATAATATGTCTGCCTACCTTCAACAGTGTGGTTATGACTTCAAGAAAACGGAGAATATCATGACACTGGCGCCTCATGTGCCGCCGAGTAATCCGCCAAAATAATATATAGCCTCAGGGAGCGTTCTCAATCGACCACGAGTCCAGTTTCTCACACAAGTTCTCAGACAAGGCAGGGGACACAGAGCATGGCACTTTCCTGTTCAAGGGCCAGTCATTTATTTTGGCTATGGGTCCACTGGTCAAAACAGGAAAGCTATCCACGGAAAAGCCATCCACGGACAGTCACTTAGTTGAATCAGTACTTATACTAAAACACTCATCTGTGTGACCTGCACCAATGAAAAATATCATGCGTCCCTCTAAAATCTCCCTTTACTCAGTCAACTAGTGGTAATAAATAGCACGATGGTTAAAGTCATTGAAACACCGGACGCCCCCCCGGCAATTGGCCCATACTCACAAGGCATACAATTTGGAAAAATGCTGATCACATCCGGGCAGCTTCCCGTCGATCCGGAAACCGGTGAACTGCCAGAAGCCACTGTGGATCAGGCCCATTTGTGCTTAAAGAATGTAAAAGCAGTACTGGCCGCCTCAGGATACGACATGAAAGATGTCCGCAAAGCCACTGTCTTTGTCAAAGATATGAATGACTTTACGGATATCAATGAGGTTTATAAACAATATTTCACTATTCCTTTTCCAACCAGAAGTCTGGTTGAGGTAGCCCGCTTGCCAAAAGATGTAAAGGTTGAAATCGAAGTTTTTGCCAGTAAAGATTAGCATATTGCCCTCCCCGAACATCAAACATAACGCTGTTGATGGTGAAGGGAGAACCCACTCCAGCTTATTGATAGTGTTAAACTTGACGTATTATGAGCAAATCACTCAGAGATCAGTTAATGAAGTCTGGGCTTGTGACAAAGCAGCAAGCCCTGAAAGCGAAAACAGCCAATAAAAAACAGAAAAAGCAGGCGGTTAAAACCGGCGAAATGACAGATGCTGAGCGTCACCGGGCTAAACTGAAGGAACAGCAAAAAGCCCTGGCGGACAAAGACCGTGAATTGAACCGGGAACTGGAAGAAAAGCGCCAGAAAAAAGCCATTAAGGCACAAGTTCAACAGCTGATCGACAAAAACACGGTCATACGCTCAAAGGGAGATATTGGCTACAATTTCGTTGTTAATAATAAGGTCAAGAAGATCTATGTCACCGAAGAGATGCAGTCCAAGCTGAGTCTCGGGCTTCTTGCTATTGCTGTTCAGGGAGACAGCTATAAAATCATACCTGTTCCTGTCGCGCATAAAATTGCTGAGCGTATGCCTGAGATCATTATCCTGCAAAATCAGAATGAGCCAAACCTTTCCGAGGAAGAGCAAGATTGGTACGCCGATTATGACATTCCTGATGATTTGATGTGGTAACCTTTCGAGCTGCTGGTAGTCACAAACAATAATGCCAAAGCCGTTTATAAACAAATTCATCGTCATTACCGGGATTGTTGTTAAGCAGAAATCCCGGCAAAATCGCCAGAAAGTAGTCGTCTGACCGGAATCTTCCAGCGACTTTTAGACGGCTTCTTATACCAATCGTCTATTGACTGCCGTCAGAGCTGGCAAACTGGGCAACAGGGTTGACCAATGTGCCAACAAACTTCAGGTTTTTGCTGGGGTTCGTTAAATCCACCATCTGTTTGTTGTTTTGTAGTTGCAAACGGTTCAAACAGGAATGAGTGAATTCCGGCATAAAGAGGTCATACCGGGCAAACTTGTCCGCCATATCAGGATGATCTGCCTGGTATTGATGAATACATTGCGCCACTTCGTACCAGAAGTCCTGTTCTGAAAAATTGCAATAGGCCAGCAAAATCCGGGCGATATAACGGAAAATCCCGTCGAATATATCCGTAAAGATTGAAAGAATTTTTACCGCCTCCGGGATATCAGCAGTGATACGCCGCACTGGCTCAGGTAACACCGTGTCAGTGTTCATAATCACCACCTCTTCAGCAATATCTTTCATAAAGGCTTTCACAGGCCGGTGGTTTTCCATCACCAGAATCAGGTTTTCACCGTGGGGCATAAAGGCCATATCATAAGCGTAAAAGCAATGAAGCAAAGGGGTCAGGTAGCATCGTAAGTAGTGTTGCAACCAGCTTTTTGTGCCAAGGCCAGACTGTTTGATCAGTGCGGGCAATAAGGCATTGCCCTGTGAGTCAACATGCAGCAGTGCGGCCATGGTCATCAGCTGTTGATGTGGACTGATTTTATCCATGGGGCTTTCCCGCCAGAGGGCAGAAAGCATTTTTCGGTAAGGGCTGGTGGCATCAGTCACCGCTTCAAATCGTGAATTGACAAAACCCACAGCGGCCACTTCCTGTAGTACCTGAAATCCGGTGGAGACTAAAAAGGGATCGTTGTCTATGACCTGACCCACCCACTGGTTAATGGCGGGGGTGTTTTTCATGTAATAAGGTGAAAGGCCCCGCATAAAACCCATATTGAGGATGGACAATGCCACTTTAATGTAGCGTTTTTCACGACAGCTGGTGTTAAAAAAGGTGCGAACTGACTGTTGTGGTTGATAGTGGTCCTCGCCTTCACCCAGAAAAACCAGATCAGATGCCGCAATATCTGCGGCGTTTGCATAAACCAGTTTATTGCGCCATTGCCATGGATGTACCGGCATCAATACATAATCATTGAGATCAAGCCCTTTGGCTGCCATTGTCTCCGCATAGGTGCCGAGTGTTTTCTCACCTAACTCTTCTGCTATCAATTGCTCATAGGAAAGGCTGTCAACCACAGAGAATACCGACCGACTTTTTCTGGCTGCCACCCATAACAAACGAATATTTGTGCCTGTTTCCGGGGCATGCCGACGATAATCTTCAGCGCTAAAGCCAATTCGACCACTGTTGGCAACGAACGACGGATGACCTTCTGTCATTGCGGCCTCAATGGTTTGGTAGTCACTGAATACCAACTCCCTGGCACCAGGGCTTGATTGGGACAATTTAAAGGCCGCGCTGTATAGCGTACTGGCAATTTCTTCAAGATAGGTGGGTAATATGTCTGAAGATAAACCCAGGGCAGCACTGAATTCAGCAACAAATGCCATAGCATCCAGTGGTGCTGATTGCTGGTTATTTGTCTTGCGCAGCGTTGATAGGTCAATCCACCAATGCTCCAACATCAGGGCGCGTGCTTTGAATCTGTAGTGGATGTTGTTGCCTGATTTAAGCGCATAGTCTGTCCAGGGTTCAGTTTGTCCCATAAACTCTGGGTGCAACAGACGTTCATGGGCAAACTCACTGATCATTTTACCCACAAGCTGGCAATTGGCCTTTGCCCATATTTCAGGGGTTAAATGACTAACGGTTGCTTCAGTGCTCGGCTGAACGGACAGTTCAGAGGGTCGCCTGGAAGAAAGAAACTGCATCTGTTTTATCCTTATCTTTGATCATGGCCTGCTGGTAATCGCTGCGTGCGCAAAAAGAGAGCAAAGCCGATTTTTCTGGCAGGCTAATCTGTTTTTCAATAATAAAGCCCGCACGTCGATTCAGGGCGTGGATTTTGTGGTTACGACTGTCGGGTTCCACTACGACACGGTTAATCTCTGGGGAGCTGAACAGAAAGTCCATGACCAGCGTGAACATCTGCCACGTATAGCCAGATATACGACGAGTCGGAGGAGCTACCAGAATATGCATCCCCGCATCACCCTCATTGACAGGATAATGACTGCCAATAGATCCGTTGGCAGGATCATAGACCTCCATCAACAAGACCGGCCCCTGTTCGGATAATCCAAGATAAACGTCGCATGAGTCCGCGATACGACGATACTCTTGCTCCACCGTTGCTGCAGATGCGCCCTGCAATCCCCAGAATATGGCATAGGGGCGTGTCACCCAGCTATGCAGTAAAGGGGTATCTTCAGGGATGCTTAGTGGTCTGAAAGTAAAACGTCCTAATGTTTTCTCCTGTGTCCTAAGGGTGCGCTCAAACTGCCTGAAATCTAATGAGTACATGTGTTACCTACCGGGTTTGAGCAGCTACCTTGGCCTCTTGCGGTTTTAATAATGTCAGTAGCGCCAAAGTGGCAGCAAAACCAGCCGCTGCCATTACCAGTGGCGCAGACAGACCCAACACGGAAACCAGCGCACCGGCGCATAATGATGCCAGTAAGGTGCCCAGGCTCTGGAAAATATGTATTTTGCTGAAATCCGTCGCGTAGTGCTCTGGTGTACTGAGTTTGTAGAGCAATACATCAAGCTTTACTGTGGCCTGAAATAATGCCCAGCCGTAGAGACATCGCCCAAGCACAACCATTGCCGTTTGCTCGTAGCTCTGAATAAGCAAGCCACAACAGCCCAGTAACAGTGATGGGGTAAGCCGCAACAAAAGGTTTCTGTCGCTGAGGTGATGGTTTAGCCATAGGGCCAATAAGGCAATCCAGGCAGGAATGGCAAAAGCAAGCCCGGCAATAACAGGGCTATTAATACCTGACACCGCCTCCCAGTAGACGGCGAAGAAAGGTCGAGTGAGTTGTGCGCTGAAGTAAAAAACCAGCATGGTCATAGCCAGTACACCTAGCAATGAACGATAACGGCCATTGTCGTCAGTTTGTAACGCTTTTTCTTTTACCGTCTCTTCAGCGGCAGACCCTCTTTCAGCGTTTTGCCTGCTGCGAATATACAAACAAACGACTATTTGGCTAAAGTCACTCAATGACATAATCAGAAAGATTTTTTGAGGCTCCACAAGCCCCAGAAAAAAACCACCCGCAGAAGCGCCCCCAATAGCACCAAAATGAACAATCACAGAAAGCAGGCCAGCGGTATTGGTGTGTTTTGATGCGTCCTCCCTGCTCATAATATACGGATACACCAACAGGTAACTGGCCTTGAATGTCACCATAGTAAGGGATATCAACCAGAACATTTCAATGCTGCTGCTAAAATAACAAAGTATGCTGAGCATACCTGCCACGGCCTGTGTATAAATCAACAACGTCAGTGTTCCCACCCGTTTTGCCAGACGAGCCCAGAATGGGAAGGCCAGCATAACCACCAGAGTCATGCAGGCCAAATAGGTCCCCACATAGTTTGGGCTGGTAATACCAAATACATCCTGGAAAAATCGTGGATAAAATGGGTACAACATAGTATCGCTGACCACGGCAAACAGTGTGATGCCAATCAGGTAATATCGAAGTCGGTCCTGCATAATCCTTGTCCTGAAAAATCAGTGTTTGTCCTGAGGTTTTGGTGCCCCAAAGGTTTGAAAGGCGATACGGCTCTCTATGGGGTAGTAGGCTTCACCTAGTAAACTTTTGATAATATGGGCATTTCGATAGCAGGCCATACCAAGGTCGGGTGTCACAAAGCCATGGGTGTTGATCTCAGCATTTTGCACAAAAATACACGACTGTTGGTGATCAATAGTATAATTTCTGTGGGCATTAAAAGTGCCGTGCTGGTCGTCCCAGCGGATTGCTGAAGCGATGTTTTGCAAAAAGCCGGGAACTTTATGCTGATAGCCAGTGGCAAACACTAACCCTTTTGTTGTGTGGGTATAGGATTCTTCCGACTCTTCATTGTAAAGGCTTAACGCAAAGCCCCTGCCCTGCGCCAATCGTTTGATGTCATGCAAAGCTGCATTGGTTTGCAAATTAACATCAATGTTGGCATTGAGTTTTTTGGCGTATAGCAGGTCATAAATGTCATTGATTAATTCACTATTGATACCCTTGTAGAGATTCTTTTGCTCATCAATAAGCTGTTGTCGTCTGCTATTGGATAAGCCATAAAAATAGTCCACATATTCAGGTGATGTCATCTCCAGAGTGAGCTTAGTGTATTCCAGGGGGAAATACCGCGGGGAGCGGGTAATCCAGCTCAGGGTATAGTTGAACTGGTCAATATCCTGCAACAGATCATAAACTATTTCCGCTGCACTCTGGCCGCTGCCCAGTACGGTAATGGCGGACTGTTTTTGCAAAGCCGCTTTATTGCTCAGGTATCTTGAGGAGTGCTGTTCCAGAAGTGTTGCATCATCTTCACAACATAAAGGCAGTGAGGAAACCGGGCCTGTCCCAATGACAAGGCGTCGGGCAAAGTGCACAGACAGCTTCTCGGTAAGAGTATCTTTAACCGTCACCTGGTAGACATCTTTTTCGTCTTTTTCATCTTTGCTGCCACTGTCCCTATAGTGATCAATGGAGACAACCTCACTATTAAACTGGAGGTTGTTCAACCTTTTGGTGGCCCATTGACAATAATCGTTGTACTCCTTCCGTAAGATAAAAAAATTCTCACGAATATAAAAAGAATACAGGCGGCCCTGTTCTTTCAGGAAGTTAAGGAAACTGTAGGGACTGGTGGGGTCAGCCAGTGTCACAAGGTCTGACATAAAAGGGGTTTGCAGGTGACTTCCTTCGAGCATCATACCCGGATGCCAGTCAAAGCCCGGGGCTTTATCAAAAAAAACAGTATCCAGATGTTTAATGGGTTCAACCAGACACGCCAGGCTTAAGTTAAAAGGACCAACACCTATACCAATAACATCATATATTTTAACAGACATAGTATTCTATTTATATTCAGGAAATTTTTTACGACACAAGACGTTTTTATTTAAAGAAGAGTGACAGCAAAGAAACTACCGGTTTTGCTCCATAAAAGTTAAACCGTATTCCTTGATGGCTTCCATAACAGAGTGAATATCTTCTAGCGTTGTCGCTGGGTTGAGTAAGGTAAACTTCAGGTATTGCCTGCCGTGGATTTTTGTTCCCGCAACCACGGCCTTACCTGAACGGGACAGCCCTTTACGAATGGCGCTATTGACTTTATCTACCCGCTCATCTGGGTAATCCTCCCTGGGCTGAAAACGAAATACCAGGGTACTTAATTGTGGCCGGTGCAAAACTTCAATTAACGGTTCAGCTAGCAATAACAGAAATGCCTGTCTGGCAAGACTTATGGCTTGGTCAAACGCCTGGCCTATACTGGCTTCGCCATAGGTTCTGAGTGTCACCCAGAGTTTTAAAGCATCAAATCGTCGTGTTGTCTGAATGCTTTTATTGATCAAATTTGGCGTACCTTCTTCGCTCTGGCTTAAAGGATTAAGGTATTCAGCATGGTAAGTAGTGGTGGCAAAGTGGGCCTTGTTTCTCAATAAAAAAACACCACAGCTCACCGGTTGAAAAAACGATTTATGAAAATCAATGGTAGCCGAGTCAGCGCTTTCAATGCCGGACAGTAGTTGTCTATGCTTTTGTGATAACAATAAACCCCCACCATAGGCCGCATCTACATGCATCCAAATGTTGTATCGCTTACAAAGATCAGCAATAAAGGGCATAGGATCAATGCTGCCAAAATCGGTGGTGCCCGCTGTGGCAACGATGGCCATGGGAATATTGCCTTCACCAATGGTTTGGTCGAGCAAGGCGCTTAATGCTTCAGGGTTCATGCAATAGAAACGATCACAGGGTACAGTAATGACGGAATCGTAACCTAAGCCAAGAATGCTCGCTGATTTCTGAATGCTGAAATGGCTCGTTTCAGAAGCAAAAATTCGAAGTTTATGGGCACCTTCAGGCAAGCCAAGGCGCTTCACGCTGTGGTTGAAATGCTTGTCACAGGCTGCGTCCCTGGCAAGTAACAAACCCATTAAGTTGGACTGGCTACCACCACTGGTAAACACACCATCAGCGCTGCCGCCTGGGAATCCTGTTTTTTCAGCAACCCAGTTGATAAGTGTTTGTTCCATCAATGTAGCACCACCACTTTGATCCCAGGTTTCCACAGCGGTGTTCACGGAGGACGCGATGAGTTCACCAACAAGAGCAGCGATGGTAATCGGACAATTAAGGTGAGCCATATACTTGGGGTGATGAAAGTAGACGGCATCGTTAAGAAATAACTGTCTGACTTCAGCAAGAGCGCTATCGAGGTCAGGTAATGGCTGTCCTGGATTTATCCCTTTAAATGCTTTTTCTAGCTCCTGTGGATAAATACCAGAAAAAGGTTTGTCAGCGCCAGCAAATGCTTCAGCCAGTATTTTCAAGCCCTTTTGAATACCGCTGTGATAATCACTGAACGTCTGCCCATTGAGCAAATGGTTTAACAGTTGAGCGTCTTTTAACGGCATGCCGGACTCAGGAAACAACATTGTTTTTTGGTGAGGTTGATCTGTATGCCGTCGGCTCAATGAGGTTTCTGTCAATTTTTCCGATAGTGTTTCTGCGGCTACACCTTTTAATGGAGCATTGATCACACGCATGGTACGCCTTTTCGCCAGCCATTGATTTTTAGTGAGGAATCATTATCATGGCCCCCCAACAGTGGTTTTTGATAATCGTTATCATTTATGATTTTGTCAAGGTTTTTATTTATTAAAGGTATAAGCACGAATATGCTGTCTTCTTTCTCATCCAGGGCTGTGGTCGCAACATTGTTGTATAGTGCATGTTCACCTGTCGCTTACAGCGCTGAAGGTGATGTAGAGAGCAATGAACGTGTCGAAAAAACTGACAATGTATATACTCACGAGACTTTCACGGTTTATGGAAAAGGTTACCGAACCACAGGAACCAAATCTGAGTTAAAGCCAATGGAAGCACCCATGAGTTATGAGGTGTACGACAATGAGCTACTAGAACTCAGGCAGGTGGATAGTGTTAATCAAGCCTTGCGTTATGTGCCAGGTATCACGCCGGAAAGTCGTGGCTCTGTCAGTATCTATGATCAATACACCATTCGTGGGTTTGAAACGTATTTCAATTATTACGATGGTCTTCCTCTGCAATCCAATAAGTCATGGAATCTGTATCCACAAATTGATGCCTTTGCCACAGAAAGCATCGAAGTATTAAAGGGACCCACCTCAGTGCTTTATGGTGCTGCGCCAGCAGGGGGAATGGTCAACCAAACGGCCAAACAGCCTTCACCCGAACAGGAAACACGGGTTCGTACCAGAGTGGGTACGAATAATTTGTATGAGCTCGGTGTTGATAGCAAAGGGGCTATCAGCGACTCTGTAGATTATCGTATTATCGCCCTGGGCCGCCATAAAGATGGTCAGCAAATCACCACAGAGGAAGAGCGTTACACTCTGGCCCCCTCCTTAACCTGGCAAATGTCTGATAAAACCAGCCTGAACCTTAATCTTTATCGCCAGTACGATCCACAGATGACCCCATCTACCCCTTTACCTTCTGTGGGAACGGTTTACAAGGCACCTTATGGACGACTGGATGCAGATGCTTATGCGGGTGACAAGAACTGGGCAAAATTTGCGCGTCAGCAAACATTGATTGGCTATAAGCTGAATCATGAATTTAACAAAAATGTCGCTTTTCTACAGGCTTTTCGCTATACAGATGCCAACGCCCAACAAAAAAATACCTATAACGTAGGTTTAGAGGCCGATAGCAAAACGCTAAACCGGGTAGCCTATTCAACGGATGAAAAGATTAAAGGGTTTGTGGTTGATAACCAGTTATCGTTTACATTCCAGACCGGAGCGATCAGCCATAATCTGCTCACCGGACTCGAGTATCAGCAGCTGAGTACGGATATTAATTATCAGGATATGGGCACTATTGCCACTATTGATATGGAGAACCCCGATCATTCACAGATAAACCCGGATACCCTTTCACCAGATGGCATCTACCTCCATGATATCCATGAAAGTCAGACCGGACTCTATATTCAGGATGAAATGTCCTGGCAAGCATTGACGGTGGTTGCCGGATTACGTTGGGATAATTACAAAAGTAAAGATAAAAACACGTCAACTGATTTAACAAAATCTGAAACCAGTTACTCTGTTACTGACATTGATCAAAATGCCACCAGTATGCGACTCGGTGCTATTTACGCCTTCGATAATGGCCTGTCCCCCTACGTGAGTTATGCCCAGTCTTTTGAGCCTGTAGCTGGCGTGGACTCATATACTCATAAAACGTTCGAACCCACTACGGCTGACCAGATTGAAACAGGCTTAAAATTTGAAAACCTAGCTATTGGCACAACCCTCACCCTGGCTGCCTTTGACATTACCAAGAAAAATGTTGTGGTCAACACCCCCGACTTCTCAAAGAAAACACAAAATGGCGCGGTTCGCTCCAAGGGCGTTGAGTTGTCGTGGACACAAATGGTTGGCCCGTCCCTGGATGTGACCACCGCACTGACCAGCATGGATGTTCAGGTAACAGAGAACCCACAGGATACGGCACTGGAAGGTAAAACACCGGTATTTGTGGCTGAAAAAATGGCATCAATCTGGGCTGATTATTATGCGACTGAAGCCTTAACGTTGGGTACGGGTATTCGCTATATCGGCGAACAGCAGCTCGATGCCCATAACACAGATACTATCCCTAGCGTGACGCTGGTTGATGCGTCGGTTTCCTACGCCCTTCATCCGAGCCTCACCTTGGGACTGACAGTCAATAACTTGTTTAACAAAACCTACGTAAGCAGCTGCTACGATGGCAATAATTGCTGGATGGGATCAGAGCGTACGGTTCAACTAAGCCTGGATGCCCGGTTTTAGGAAGTGAACTATGTCGAGCTGCCTGCAACAATTACCGGCGCTTACTGAATCGGTTTGTCCGGGCATTAATGGTAAAGTGGGGTACACTGGCCAGTCAGGCATCATCGCCGGAGGCAGTAACCAGTGTCACCTTGCTGCGCTTTACCAACATTGGTACCAGGCACACCCAGAGGCAGGTGTCGCCTATGCTGGCCTGAGGTGTTGGACCCTCTTGTGCTGGCAACCCGCTTTGGTGGCCGTACTAAGTGTGCATCGGTTAGGGATTGTCCCGGATCTTTGTACCATCAAGCAGGTAATCAATAACGGTATTGTCTTTGGCTTTGAGCTGTCAGAGCGTGAAACAAGCTGCCGTTTAGATGCCTTGATTGTCCGTGCGGCTCGACAACTACGGCAATTGTCTGAAGGGTTATTACAGGAGTTAACAGCGGTGACACCCGTGAAAAAAAAGCTGGCCTTTCGGTTTCTGGCTGACTGCCTGATGGATGCCTTGATTAAAATGTATCGAATGGAACAGAATCCGAGGAGTGAGGATTTTCAGTATTGGGCACATTGCTGGTTATCAGCCATGAATCAACAAAATGACAGCGCGCTGATGTTGTTGCCCATCAAAGGCGCCACTGACGGGCTTGGGCTTCAGCGTAAAACCTGCTGTCTTCATTACCGGCGGTGTGATGGTGAGCTCTGTGCCTCGTGCCCAAAACAAACACTGACTATCCGGAAACAACGGCTACGGGATGAGTGGCGTGCCCATGTATAAGATGACTGACTTGAGGGTATCGGCTAATGATCGAACGATCCTCGCTGTGGACGAACTGTCCCTGGGGGAAAATACGCTCACGGTTATTCTTGGTCATAATGGTTCTGGTAAGTCAACGCTGATGAAAGTACTGGCCCGGCAGGTAATACCAGCAACTGGTACTGTCACATTAGCTGGCAAGCCACTGACAGGTTACTCTCAAAAGCAACTTGCCCGCCAGGTGGCCTTTCTTCAGCAGCATCTGCCTGACGCTACTGGTCTGACCGTAAGGGAACTGGTTGCCTTAGGTCGCTTCCCATGGCGCGGTATTTTTGGCCAAAAGACAGTGGCAGATCAACGGGTGATTGATACCGCCATGAGAGATACTCATACCGATCATTATGCCAGTCATATCGTCGATCAACTCTCAGGGGGTGAGCGACAACGAGCCTGGATCGCTATGCTGCTTGCTCAGCAGTCACCCATGCTATTGCTGGATGAGCCAGTGTCAGCCCTGGATCTGGCGCACCAATATGAAGTCATGACTTTATTAAAAAATCTGTGTATGAAAAAACAGCGCGGTGTTGCCGTTATTCTCCATGATATTAATCTGGCTGTTCGTTATGCTGATCATATCATCGGTTTAAAGCAGGGTCAGATTGCCTTTAATTGCCAACCCGACCAACTCTTCTCTGATTCACGACTTAGTCAGTTATACGGCCTTGATCTTGAGTTTATCGACTCGCCAAAAGGATTTCATAAAATCGCCGTTGTTGCTGAGAGTACTTTAGAGTAATTGAGAGTGCTTGTGAGTTATTAAAAGCCATATGTCTTATGAATAAACCCTTGCCATTAATCGTGCTGTTTATACTTTCACTGCTGCTGGCTTCTGTCGGTCAGGCAATCACCGTCATTGACAGCACCGGCACACATACTTTTAGTCAATCGCCAAAGCGTGTGGTAACGCTATCTTGGGCCATTACTGAAAATCTGCTTGAGCTGGGTGTTACGCCCCTGGCGATTGCTGATGTCAGTGCCTACCGGCAATGGGTTGTACAACCGGAACTACCAGAAACAGTCATCGACCTGGGAACACGACTGGAGCCTAATTTCGAGAGGATACTGAGCCTTAAGCCCGATATTATTTTAGTGGAGGATGACCAGGCCAGTTTAGTCCCAACATTACGAATGATCGCGCCGGTGTTGAGCTTTAGCACCTACCGTAAGGATCATGATAATTACCAGGCGGCAGAAAACACCTTTCTGCAATTGGCGGCCTTGTTCCAAAAGGAATCGCTGGCACAACAAAAGTTACGGGGGCTTGAACAATTATTGGAAAAAAAGGCTGCCTTGCTGAAAGCGCACTTTTCCCACTTTTCCCATTTTTCTCACTTTAAGAGTACAAATGGGTCATCTTTACCAAAAGTAGCAGCAATTCGATTTACGAATGCATCGCTGTTATGGGTATACGGCGATAATTCTATGCCACAATATGCGTTGAAAAAGCTGGGTATGTTGCCTGCACTGCCGCAAAAAGCCAGTAAATGGGGCGTTACTCAAAAAAAGGTAATAGAGCTGGGCAAAATAAACGACGGCATTGTTTTGTATTTTGAGCCTTCAGGCCCTATTGGGGAACTTTTTACTTCCCCCCTTTGGCAAGCGATGCCTTTTGTTAAAAAAAATCACTATGAAGCTGTTGCGCCCGTATGGAGTAACGGTGGCCCTATGTCCATTGGTTATATAGCTGAGGCAATAACCACTGCCTTATTGAAGATTGAGCCTTAACGCACAATGCCTATTCACTATTTGACCGCTCTCTTGTTATTGCCCATTGGCTTTGGGCTCTACCTGCAACTTGAAACATCACTATCGCTGGCTGAGCAATGGCAGATAATGGTTTCATTTGACACCCACTCACAACATTTTGACCAGGTGCTTTACTACTATACGTCACTGCCCCGTGCCTGTCTGGCTTTAATGGTGGGAGGAGCGCTTGGATTGTCCGGTAGTTTGTTGCAACAACTCACTCGTAATCGTCTTGTGTCGCCTATGACCCTGGGTGTTTCGTCGGGTGCCTGGTTGTCACTGGTGATTGCCAGTATCTGGTTTCCGGCGTCACTGTCGGAGTATAACGTCTGGTTTGCCATGGGTGGGGCGGCATTATCTGCGGGCATGGTCTTGTTGGTGGCTGGCCGTCAGGACTTGGGAAGCCTGCCCGTTGTCCTGGCTGGTATGGCTACTCATATTTTTCTGGGCGCGGTGGCTTCAGTTATTATTTTGCTTAATGAGCAGGCCACAAAAAACTTGTTTATCTGGGGAGCAGGTGACCTGACTCAAACTGACTGGCAGTGGGTGATTTGGTTGTCCCCCAAACTCAGCGTTGGCCTGCTGGTTTTACTGCTAGCACATAAACCCCTGACATTATTGCGTTTGGGAGAACAAGGCGCGCAGTCACGGGGCCTGATGTTGTGGCCTGTTTTTATTATCTTTGTCTTGATGGCGCTCTGGCTGATTGCCAGCGCGATCACCGCTGTGGGCGTTATTGCTTTTACCGGATTGCTGGCACCGAATATAGCCAGAGCCTTAGGTGCCCGGCGGGCCTTTGATGAATTGTTCTTCAGTCTGGTACTGGGTGCATTATTGTTGTTGGGCACTGACGCATTGGCCATCATTGCCTCCTGGTGGACAGAAAATATTATTCCCAGTGGAACGGCTGCTGCATTAATTGGAGCCCCGGGAATGATACTTTTTGCGCGCAGCAAAGCTAACGGCAGTGGTGCTGGATTGTTGGCAATGCCAACGGGTATTGCCAAAGTATCCTGGATGACATGGTCATTGATGGCCACCGTGTTGGTGGGGCTGGTTCTTATCGCCATAACCCTGACAGCTTCACAATCAGGCTGGCATCTTCAGTGGCCATCTGACCTCCTTATGTCGTTGCGGTGGCCAAGAGTACTGACCGCTGCGTCGGCAGGTGTAGGAATGGCTGTTGCCGGTGTCGTGTTGCAGCGATTAATTCGAAACCCCCTGGCCAGCCCGGATATTCTCGGACTTTCTGCCGGCGCAACACTGGCACTGGTGACGGTGGCAATCGTTACAGGTGAAAATATCCACAATAGCGGTACCTTTGTGGCGATGGCTGGCAGCCTGGTAGTGTTGTTATTATTACTGCTACTGGGGCGAAAGCATCAGTATGCCCCGGATAGTATGGTGCTTTTGGGCATTGCCCTTTCGGCTTTTGTGGAAGGACTTGTCCAGCTGACCCTGGCAAAAGGCAGTGATGACATCTATAGCATCATCGGCTGGCTGGCTGGTTCCACTTACCGAGTCGGCGCCTTTGAAGCGCTTTTTCTTGCCGGTGGTGTTGTGGTATTAACGGCAGTTGCCTTATCACTTTCTCGATGGCTGGTATTGATCGGTATTGGTGATCAGGTAGCAAAGGCAAGGGGGGTGCATACGTCCCGTGCCCGATTATGTCTGTTGGTGTTGGTAGCTATGATCTGTGCGCTGGTGACCGCGGTGATGGGGCCTGTGGCATTTATTGGTCTGGTGGCGCCTCATCTGGCTGTTATTCTCGGCGCAAAGAAAGCCATACAGCAGTTGTTGCTGTCTATCCTGCTGGGCGGTACCCTGATGGTGTTTTCAGACTGGGCGGGCCGAACAGTGATGTACCCCCAACAACTACCGGCAGGCACGATTGCCGCTATTATTGGTGGCGCTTATTTTGTCTTTTTGTTGGCAAAGGCGAGGCGTTAAGGCAATAGCGAAAGAGTGATCTTTTCTCCTGGCGATCATCACTACACAGGCTGTTAAGAGGGTCTTCTGAGGGACACAGCACCCGTTACATTGGGTGTTAAATTAAATGCAGTCACTTATTTCCCGTTTTATTCAAGCTTAAGATGACTTCCCCTTCAATGAAACAGTGACCTCTGCAATACCGGGGTTTTTGCCATATTTAGCATGCTTAAACTGTTTGTTGGTAACATTCAGGTGCTTATCCACATGATAAGTGCTGCAAAACTGATCCCCACCTGATAAAAAAGAAAAATTTTGTCGATTTATCACGGTAAAATAGTAATCACCACACTCAAAGGATACAGACATATCAGGGCCATATAACCCTGATTGTTTTCCCCTCCAAGAACCTGATTTATGGGCTTTTACAGTAAGAGGTGGTTTCTCATCCCAAGTGCAACGATCATGCTTATCATTAATAGCATAGTGTGCTCTTGCGCAGGTATAATCAGTATTGTTATAAAAACGTACGATTAAGAATGCTGATGAAGCAGAAAAACCAGAGCTTGCAAGAAGCATTGTGGAAGTGAACACGGTAATAGCCAATAATACGCTTTTCATTCTGGCTACCTCACAAGGTTGCACCCATCAAGACATCTAACTGATTACTTTATAGTTCGGTCATCGTACATGGCAATATTAGTGACTTCTACCTGTTTTTAAACAAAAAAAGCATAAAAAATTATCTGTAATTCCGATAAAATGCTGTTTAACTCAATCAGACCATCGTCATCTGTTTTCATTACGGCACCCTGAGAATGTTGGGCATTATACCAATCATTTTTTCTAAATCTTTTACATCGTGACGGCTAACCTTAAGTAGCCTGGGAGCCTGACCGAGAATAGCGCCCTTAGCGAGGATTGCGAGAAATTGAGGATAAAATTTCTGCTTCTGAAGAGAATAGCGGAGCTATTTGATGAAGAAGCAGGAACTTTTAGACCAATTTATCGCAACCGCTGTAGCGCAGTCTATTCTCGGTCAGGCTCCTAACTATCAGACAGGTTCATCTGATCGTCTTATGTCAACAGAACCTCGATGAAACAAGAGCGATCTTTTATTCTCCTGTTCTGACGCACCCTGCCAGGCAAAGACTGTTAAGACTGCCCCTGCGCTATTTGATAAACGACTCTGATTTTCCCGGACACGTCAGAACTTCAGGTAAACCCCTTGATTGACTGCTTTGACGGACAGCAACATTGTGGGAGTATTCTTTATTGGTCTACTTTTTGTTATGCACGCCCTCAGATAGTGAAGGTACGCAAGCCTGTCACCTGATATCCATACCGGGTATCCAACGTACACAAAAAAAACGTGCTTAACCGTTCTACAAAAGCGTTTTTTGAATGTAAAAATTTGCTGGGAGCCTGTCGGGCTTATGCTTTCGAGCATAAAGTTCAGTAGGGCGAGTCAGAATTTTCGATCAATTTGTGCGAATAGTTGACCTATCTAAGCAAATTGATCGGAAATTCTGGCCGCGCTTTCTCGCGCTTTCTGGATTTCAGGCCGAAATTGTCTTAAGTCCGACAGGCTCCCAGAGCCACTGTGGACATCTGTGCATGTGCAGTCACTTGATTTTCCTTACCTCCCGCCCTGCGAGAGAATAAATATACTGGCAGAACTATGTTATATCGGCTTCATAATCCCATAAAAAACTATGCCTGGGGCAGTAAAACATCGTTGACAGAGATGTTTGGCTTTACCAACAATCATCATATGCATATGCCTCAGGCTGAGGTATGGATGGGTGCGCACCCTGGCGGTAGCTCAACGATAACAGTTAATGGTAACGCAATATTGCTCAATGAATGGATTGCCCGTGCCCCTGAAAAAATACTCGGTGAAAGGGTTTACCGTAATTTTGGCAGACTGCCTTATTTATTAAAACTTCTGGCCGTGGAAAAACCCTTGTCGATTCAGGTACACCCTGAAAAAACCAAAGCGTTGGCAGGCTTTTTACGCGAGAACGACCAGGGTATTCCTCTGAACGCTCCCCATCGTAACTACAAGGATGCTAATCACAAGCCGGAGCTGGTGTATACCCTGACGCCATTTTTGGCAATGAATGCATTTCGTCCACTGGATGAGGTTGTATCATTATTTGAGCAATCAGGGTGTACAGACCTGTTGGAGCCTTTGGTTAGTCTGGCGCGATGCCCGGATGCTAAACACTTACGCCATTTTTTCCGTTTGGTTATGACCCTTAACGGGGAGAATAAGCATCGTGTATTGGCGCAATTACTCGAAAACGTTACTGAAAAAGGCCATGATGAAAACACTTGTCGTGCATTTCGTACAGTATCGTCATTGGCAATGGATTACCCAAACGATATAGGCTTATTCTCTCCTTTATTCCTTAATGTCATTGAGTTGGCACCGGGTGAGGCCATGTTCTTAAACGCTGAAACACCTCACACCTACTTAAAAGGAACGGGTATTGAGGTTATGGCTAACTCTGATAATGTGTTGCGAGCAGGGCTGACGTCAAAATATGTGGATATTGAAGAACTGCTGGCAAATACCCGCTGTGAATCTATACCGGCACGTGAATTGCGCACTCCCCCCTTGTGTAATAAAGATATATGTCATTTTCCTGTACCTGTGGCTGATTTTCGTTTTAGCATAATCACTGTCAACACAGGGCAGCATAACCAGAAGATTGACAGTGTTGAGATGCTGCTTTGTATTGAGGGAAAGATGACAGTGACCTCAGGTGGTCAGGAACTCACGCTCCAGCCGGGTGATTGCGGGCTTGTGGCGGCTTCTAGCAAACAATATGCGTTAACCGGCAAAGGAAAAACGGTACGCATTTCTGTGTGATGATTCACGGCTTTCTGGAAATCATCTGATGCTAGGAGCCTGTCCGAGAATAGACTACCCTACTGCGGTTGCGATAAATTGGTCTAAAAATTCCTGCTTCTTCGTCAAATAGCCCCACTATTATCCTAAGAAGCAGAAATTTTTATCCTCAATTTCTCGTAATCCTCGCTACGGGCGCTATTCTCGGTCAGGCTCCCAGGGGCCTCTTTATATGTCCATCGTTGTACAATTTACACTCTCCTTATTTTTTGTTTTTCCCCCATGCGCTATGGGATCATCGGTTATCGTAACCACGTAAAACCCGGTACTTTCAGAGGCTGTCGCAAAAGGTTAAATTCACCCGTTTAAGCCTCTTCTGTCATTCCTGCGAAGGCAGGAGTCCATTGCCAGCCGTGGAACCCCGACTTTACCGGGATGACGAAAGTAGAGGTGATTGTCTGTCTAAACCATTTTTACGACAACCTTTTCACGGTACAGAGGTGATAACTGCCAACATTGTAGGGGTATTACCCTTGGCGGCTTTAATAACCTGAATCATTGGTTTGTCTGTCTTGGTAATGCATCTTCGCAAGTAAACTGTTAAGCAGGCTACTGGCGCCAAACCGGAAGTGGTCAGGGGTTATCCAGTCTTTTCCCATCAGCTTTTCTGCCAATTGTAAGTAACCTTTCGCATCGTCAGCAGTGCGAATACCACCAGCTGCTTTAAAGGCGACGTCTTTACCACTGTCTTTAATGGCGGTGAGCATAATTTGGGTGGCTTCCAGTGTCGCATTAACAGGGACTTTACCTGTGGAGGTTTTCAGAAAATTTGCGCCACCTTCGATAGTAAGCTGGCAGGCCTTTTGAATAAGCTCAGGGGTTTCCAGCTCGCCTGACTCAATAATCACCTTTAAGCAGACGCCCTCACCGCAAACGGCTTTGCACCGCTGAACCATCTCCAGCCCCACCGTCTCATTGCCTGCGATCAAAGCCCGGTAAGGAAAAACAAGATCCACTTCGTCTGCACCGTAGGCAATAGCCGCGCGTGTTTCAGCAATGGCTATGTCAATATCATCTCCCCCGTCAGGAAAGTTAGTCACCGTCGCTAACTTGACCCCGGAAAGATCCAGGCCCTGGAGTGTTTTCTTTGCGACTGGTAAAAAGCGAGGGTATATACAGACAGCTGCCGGAGACCCGGCAGGTGTTTTCGCTGACTGGCATAAAGCGATGATATCTTCATTCGTATCACTATCATTGAGACTGGTAAGGTCCATCAGTGATAACGCCAGCAGGTTATAGTCTGTCTCATGGGCCATGGAATACTCCTGTTTGTTTCTGTTGCCCGGCAGCCGTCAGGACTTGGAAACCGCCTTAACAGGCTCCTAGACTCCGTTAATGGTTGTAAATTGTATTAAAATACAGGCTGTTCACAAGCCCAAAGGAGCACTTTTTTCCAAAATTACCGTACAAATAAGCGCAATCATCTCGTGCTATAATTGCGTCTGTTCATTACAGTGTGAACTGTTTTTGGTGCTTGCCTCATACCAACCAAACTTTCTAACTTCGTCATGAGAATGGTTAGCTGGGCGAAAAGACAAGGCGAAGTGACAAGCCTGGCCGTAGCTATGGCAAAAAACTTCAACGCGGCGTTTTCTCTCAGATAACCACCGCGCCAGGAGCCTGTCGGACTTAAGACAATTTCGGCCTGAAATCCAGAAAGTGCGAGAAAGTGCGAGAAAGTACGAGAAAGTGCGAGAAAGTACGGTTGGTATCACGTATGTTTCATCACTGTTGTCCGGTTAAGAAAATGAAGCCATATCTTGAGTGAAAATCAACCACAAGACGGTTGTTATCTACTCAAAATACTGACGACATTGGCTGTTACAACAAATTTTCAGCGGCTTAATCAGGAAAATTTGTTCAAAACTTGTTCGTTTCGTGCTGCAAAAACCTTAACCGGAAAGTCGTGATGTTTCATCGTACTTTTTGAGCTATCGTGACTGTCTGAGCGTAAATTTTCAGGTGTCAGGGCTTCAGAATCTGTTGACGCAGGGATTCATACTCGGCAAAGCCAAAGTAGCTGTGACAAAACCCATGTCTTTCAAGGGACTGTCGTGCGTTTTTCAGCAATCCGCCGGTTTTTTTCTTGCGCGCTTTAAGATCAGCAACATCTGTCTGGAACCGTAAAATTTATGCCCAGCCTCATTTTTTTCACTTTTCAGTTGATTGCCTAAGAGGTTGTTTTATGAACGACGCTAGTCTAGCGTTACCGGTGCTGATTTTTTCCGGTTTGTTTTTACTAGCAACAGGCTCAGCAGTCTGGCTAAAGTTTTTACGTATCCCCTACACAATTGGCCTGGTTGTTATTGGTATGGTGTTAGGGTTGGTTGCCAAAAATTTCGATTTTCTGGCGCCTGTCCTGCGGGTGAACCTGAGCCATGACCTCATCATGTATGTGCTCCTGCCTGTACTTATCTATGATGCGGCCATTAACATCAAACTGCCAAAGTTGTGTGCCGAGCTGGTACCCGTTTTAATGCTGGCCGTCGTTGGTGTTGTTTTATCCACGTTTGTTGTTGGTGGCTTGTTGGGTTATTACACACCTGTGACAATGGCAGGTGCTTTTTTATTCGGCGCGTTAATTTCTGCAACCGACCCGGTGGCAGTGATTGCCCTGTTTAAAGAGGTTGGGGCACCTGAGCGTATGTCTCTGTTAATGGATGCTGAAAGCCTGTTTAACGACGCAACGGCCATCGTCATGTTTGGCATTGTCATGGCTGTCGTGCAAACGGGACAAACAGTGGACGCTTATACGCTACTAAGCGCTACCTGGGAGTTCTGCCGGGTATTTCTTGGGGGGATAGCTGTGGGCGCGGTACTGAGCTTTGCCATGTTGTTTTTGCTTCGAATGGGGCGTGGCATTCCTTTTGTACAGATAGCCCATACAACCACTCTGGCTTACGTCAGCTTTATTGTAGCAGACCATGTAATGGGGATGTCGGGCGTGATGTCCACCATTACGGCGGGCCTGATCACTCGTACCTGGGCTCACAAGGTGTTGAGCGTGCCGGTTCAGCAGTATCTGGAACCCTACTGGGAGTTCATGGCTTTTGTGGCCAACAGTCTTATCTTCCTGTTGCTGGGTTTACAGGAAGATTTGTTGTTCCGCGACATGAACCAATTGAACGACGCTCTTTCACTGTTGATCATTGCCATCATTGTCGTGTTACTGGCACGCTTTTTGGTCGTTTATTTATTGATTCCAGTCAGTAACCGACTGCCAAAAAGCCCGGTTGTTGATAACAATACCAAGGCAGTGATGTTCTGGGGAGGACTGCGGGGGGTTATCCCTGTGGCATTGATGCTTTCTATCCCAACGGATATGGCTGAGCGCCAGATAATCATCCATATGTCACTGGCGGTGATTTTGTTTTCTTTACTGATTCAGGGGACAACCATTGGTTGGCTGATGGAAAAACTAGGCATAAAACCTGCCGAGCCAAGGTGAACGGACTTTTACAGGGATTGTTTTTTTACAGGGACTGTATAAAGTGGTTTATCAAGTTAAGCGTGTTCAGCTTTGTCACTGATGTTGGTGGCAGTGCCACCTTGTCAGTTTTCATGGCTGACTCCTGCTGAGGGCATTACCTTTTTACAACTCCAGCCCCACGCTTGCTGTTTTTTCACAAACTGCTCAGCTTGTGTCTCACAATAACCGACTTCGTAACTGGCATTCCAAAGCTTTTCGTTACTGTGTTCTTTGATATAACGCACCTCACATGGCACAGGTGACTCGCGCTGTAGATACACGACTTCTATTACCCTTAGCTCATTGCCAAAGCGACACTCATAACCATAGTTGTTGTTGGCCGTAGCAATAGTAGACAGACTGCCCAAACTAAGAGCAGTAAAAACCCCGAGTATTTTCATGGAGACACCTTTTTGAAGTATTTATTAAAAGTATCTCATACTTTAGGGGTGTCGCCACTTTTTCTATATGATTTTTTGCGCAATGCACTGCCTTGTTTATCACGGGAAACTTGTCGCTTTTTTCGAAAGACAGGTTTCACCGGTGGCAGGTTACGCACAGAAGGCACGCCTGTACTCAAAGCTGTTGAAAGTAATTCACGGAGCTGTTGGTCAAGCCCTAGCATAAAGGCCGAGTAACTGCCTTTGCGCTCAACAATACTCTCAAGGGAGGATTCCCACCGCGCGGTCATATCCGGGCGACTGACGGTATCAGGCAATGCCTGAATCAAGGCTCTGCCCGTCGTGGTTGCACAGATGGTTCGTCCCTGACGCGTGAGAAAATTACGGGAGAACAACAACTCAATGATACCAGCCCGGGTAGCTTCTGTACCTAAACCATCAGTGTCTTTTAATACCTTTCTGATTGCCGGATCTTTAACAAAGCGAGCAATGCCAGTCATGGCTGAAAGCAGGGTTGCATCAGAAAAAGGCAGCGGCGGCTGTGTTTCCTTTTCTTTTAACTCAGCATTAACACAGTGAATCTTATCACCTGTTTTCACCACAGGCAGTGGTTGTTCCCAGTCATTGTCTGGACGCTTTTTGCCCTTAAACAGCACTTTCCAGCCTTCATTCAGTAACACCCTGTTTTGTGCCTTGAACAAACCGCCTTCTATACGTGTATCAATACGGCGGGTACTGTATGTATGGTCAGGATAAAACTGGGCAATATACTGCCGGGCAATCAGGCGATAGACGAGGTATTCACTCTCTTTTAATCGCTCCAGTGAAGCCCTTCTGGCCGTCGGAATAATTGCATGGTGAGCAGAGACTTTTTTATCATTCCAGGCCTTGCTTGATTTATCGGCATCGGCGTCATCAACAGCCTTAACCAGATTCTGCTCATTATGCCGTATCGCTGCCAGTACCTCTGGTGCCTGTCGAAAGTGCTCTTTCGGCAAATAGCGGCAGTCTGATCGTGGGTAAGTAATCAGCTTTTGCTCGTAGAGTGCCTGACAACTTTCCAGCACCTGTTTCGCGCTAAGGCGGTGTTGTCTGGCGGCATCAATTTGCAAAATAGACAATGAATAGGGCAGTGGTGGTGACTCTTTGCCTGGTTTATCTTCAGCTTTTATCACCTCTCCCGGTTTACCTGTGATACGGTCTACGACGTTTTGCGCCAGCCGTTTATCAAGCACACGACCATCTTCATCCATCCACGGCTGGCAGGATTCACTGGGTTGCCACCTGGCCTTAAAGCGCTCTTTTTTATTGGTCTCAAGCTCAGCAAAAACGTCAAAGTAAGGTTTGGGCGTAAACCGCTCAATCTCCAGATCGCGGCGAACCACCAAACCCAGTACAGGGGTTTGAACGCGCCCGACGGATAAAAGCCCGTTATAACCTTCCTTGCGCCCCATTAACGTAAAGGCCCGGGTCATATTGATGCCGTAAATCCAATCCGCGCGAGAGCGCGCCAGGGCTGAGACAGAAAGCGGGACAAAATCGTTGTTGGACTGAAGCGTGGCGAGGGATTTTTTGACAGCAGAAGGGTTCAGGTCATTAATGAGCAAACGGTGGACTTCTTTTCGGCGCATGGGACTCAGTTGTAAAAACTGCAGTACTTCATCCACCAGGAGCTGTCCCTCCCGGTCAGGGTCGCCAGCATGAACAATGATTTCAGCCCGCTTTAACAGCTTTTTGATCACTGCTAACTGGCTGCGACAGCTTTTTCGTGGTTGGACAATCCACTGCTGGGGCAGTATCGGCAAATGCTCCAGCCGCCACTGCTTAAACGCCGGGTCATAGACCTCCGGCTCAGCTTGCTCCAGCAAATGTCCGATGCACCAGGTCACAAAATTGCCACCTGCCGTCTCAATGTAGCCTTCGTGCTTTTTATGGGGCTTTGGCAAAACATCGGCAATGGCTCGGCCCAAACTCGGCTTCTCAGCAATGATTAGTCGCATACAAACGGGTTTTCCACTGTATATATAGCCAGTTAATAGTAACGTATTAACCTTTTTATGGAAAATACCCAAAACATTACCCAGCCAGCATTTTGTTAAGTATTACTACCTAACCCGGATATTTCATAAACATGCTCCTGGCCTTGCTTGCTCCTTGCGGCTCTAAGGGCAGTTTATGAAATATCCGGGTTAGAAGCTGTTCACAATCTTTTATGCGCTGCGACCACTGATAAAAACCGCCTGTTTTGGACTTTTCTTCGTCCCTTATTGCTCCTGGCAGGCTGACGACAATGTCAGCAGTGAAAAAATCAATACCACCCAGATCAAACTGATTATCAATAGAGGTTGCCAGAGTGGTTGTGCCAAACCAATGCCAGCCAGCTTAGCCCCCGAGTAATAGTTGAAAGGAGCAACGACAGCCGCCGCTACAGAGGCTGAGCACTTATAACGATACATCCAGGCCAGGCTGTGGCGCAGTGTTGTGCTGAAAAGTAACCATAAACAGGCCAGCCAAACCGGCAGCAAGAGCCTGTCACTGCCAAATTGTAACAACCCGATATACCCCAGCAGTGAGTCTATAGCACTGCCCACCAACAGCATTAATGTCAGCAGTTTCCCTTCTTTTTTCCAGGAAGTGATGCAGGTGATATGGATGATGACGATGAGAACAGTGGCAGCAAGAGCGACGTTGTTTCCTCCCAATACACAAGCAAACCAACCGGCCATAAAGAGCAGGCCGTTGATCATGTTTTTTTGCCATGGCGTGCCTTTGAGCATCGACTCTCTCACCCCTTTTATTAGCCCGGATATTTCATAAACATGCTCCTGGCCTTGCTTGCTCCTTGCGGCTCTCAGGGCAGTTTATGAAATATCCGGGTTAGAAGCAGTCTTAAAAAAGACTTCATCATTTTCGCTTTTCACAAAAGATCATGAACAACTTCTTAAAAAAAGACAGGTGACTAGAACCTGAAAAAAGGCTGCAATATTCTTGGCAGCCAGCCAGTAAATTTTAACGGCGCATCGGTTGCTACCAGACAAATACAAGACTCTTTGCCGGCAATGGGCTGGTGCGTAATGTCAGTATCATGGTCAGACACATCGCCTTTTTTATATTGACCCGTTTCGTCGGAATAAGCCCCTTGTAATACCAGTGTCAGCTCTGAGCCCCTGTGGCTGTGCAAGGGCATACTCCGCCCGGGGCTGATGCGCAACAGTCGCAAACGGTGAGGAGCCTGTGATGGGAGAATGATCTGTTTAACACCCGGAGCAACGTGAACCCAGTTAAACGTTGACAGGTAATCCGGCGAAAAAATTTTATCCATTGCTAACGCTGAACTGCTCCTCGGTTGACTATTCCCTTGAGCCTGGCCGAACCTGCTCAAAAAACGTGCCCGTTTTTCTGGACTCGTTGCTAAGGGTTTCAGGTTGGATAGTAATGTTCCACCCAATGTCTCTGCTTCTGCGATTTGGCCCTGGCACTCGGGACAAAGGCGCACGTGGCAGGCAACCACTAAAGACTGGCTCTCAGGCAAGCTGCCAGCCGCGTAACTGACAAGCGTGCTGTCATCAGGGTGGTATCTAGGCTTCATTGCTCTGTTCCAAGGGCCTTGCGCAGTTTCTTGAAAGCCAGTCGCAGTCCTGATTTGACACTGCCCAGTGGCATGTCAAGAGCCAGCGCGATATCTCTGTGGCTTTGGCCTTCATAGTAGGATTTATAAATGAGCTGCGCCTGAATCACAGGTAACTGACGGAGCACCTCCTTTACCGGGGTTTTGTCCGCATAAGCGGCTTCCTCATCTTTCACGGTCTCCTGCTCCATTGGTGGGTATAATTCATAGGCAGTAAACAAGTGGGGTTTCATCTTCCTCAAGTAATCAATCCATTGGTTGCGGGCAATGCGGAAAATCCATGTGGATGCTGCCGCCTGAGCAGGGTTATAACTGTCACACTTGTACCATACGGCAAGCAACGTTTCCTGAAGCAGTTCTTCCGCAATGGCATCACTGGCACCAAGGTTGACCAGATAGCGCTTGAGCCGCGGGGCAAAGTAGTCGTACAGTTGGATAAACAGCTGTTTGTCTCGTGACTGGGCCATGGTCGACAGAGCCGTATCGGGCAGAGGAATCTCTTTCTGGCTGTTTTGTTGATCCATAATAAGGGGATCCTGACCACTTTTTGTTGATTATAGTGTGAAACCATTTTTCTCCCCAGCGAATTTATTGAAAGGCTTTTATTTGCTACTAATACGTAGGTGATAAAAAAACGGATGTGTAATGATCCGAAAAAATAATCACTGCGTAAGGATTAAAAAAAACAGGTACATTGAATGTCTTCACCACCGCTGAAAATAGGTGTGATCGGATCAGGTATCAGTGGTTTGTCCGCCGCCTGGCTGCTATCTGAAAAACATGATGTCACTTTGTTTGAAAAAGACGAGCGCTTTGGGGGACACAGTCACACCGTCACACTGGGTGAAGGAAAGCACGCTACTGCTGTGGATACGGGTTTTATCGTGTATAACGGGAAAACATACCCAAATCTGGTCGCCTTGTTTAAACATTTTTCCATCCCTGTCACACCCACGTGCATGTCTTTTTCTGTTTCCCTTGACCAGGGGAAAACAGAATACGCAGGGACAAATCTAAACACGTTATTTGCCCAGCGGAAGCAGTTGGCAAGCCCATCTTTCTGGCAAATGCTGTGGGAGATCCGCCGCTTTTATGCCAAAAGCGCCCATTGGTCAGGGAGCCTGTCATCGCAAGTGACACTGGGTGAGCTCCTATCAACAGAGGGTTTTTCACAGCGCTTTATTCATGAACATATTTTGCCTATGGGGGCAGCAATCTGGTCTACCCCTTCTGATCAAATGCTCCACTATCCGGCACTGGCTTTTTTACAGTTCTGCCAGAACCATGGTTTACTGCAATTCACCCGTCGTCCCCAGTGGCTCACGGTCAAAGGTGGCAGTCAGGTTTACGTTAACACGCTGATTAACACCTTGGGCCAAAAGGCGCTATGTAACCGTTGTGTGCGCCACATTCAGAGGAGGCCTGACGTTGTTCTCGTAACTGACCGCCAGGGTGATCAATGGGCTTTTGATCATGTGGTGATGGCGACCCACGCAGATACAGCATTAACCCTGCTTGATGCGCCGGATGATGAAGAAAAAGCCGTGCTGGGCGCATTTCAATACCAGCGTAATACCGCCGTTTTGCACAGTGATGAACGAATGATGCCCATTAACCGCCGTGTCTGGGCCAGTTGGAATTACCTGGGGGGCGATGACGAAACTGGCCCCTGTGTCACTTATTGGATGAATCAACTACAACACATTAATAGCAAGCCTTTGTTTGTCACCCTCAACCCCAGGCATCGCCCTGATGAAAACCAGTTATATGGTACCTATTTGTATGACCATCCTGTGTTCACTTCACAGAGCCGGTCAGCGCAACGTTCAATCTGGCATTTGCAAGGTAAACGACGCACTTGGTTTTGTGGCGCGCATCTTGGTGATGGCTTTCATGAAGATGGTCTTCAGGCGGGGCTGGCTGTTGCTGAAATGCTCGGAGGTGTCAAACGACCCTGGCATGTACCCAATGCCAATGGCCGGTTACAACAACCCGGGCAAAGTCAATGACCATGAATTCCTGTTTATACAGAGCACAGGTGTTACATCACCGAAAGGCACCGAAAAAACACCGGTTTACTTACCAGATAACCTACTGGTTCCTTGATCTGGACGAACTGGAGACGTTAGCGAAAACACGGCGCTTTTTTTCAAGAAACCGAGCCAATCTGCTAGCCTTTTATGACACTGACCATGGTGATGGTTCGACCCTACCTCTCAAACAACAGGTCAGGCAGAAGCTCGTAGCTGCCGGAGAGTCCCCTCCTGATGCGGTGAGACTGCTTTGCCTCCCACGTATGTTAGGTTATGTGTTCAATCCGTTATCGGTGTATTACTGTTATCGCCATGGACAGCTGTATGCCTTGTTATATGAGGTAAATAACACCTTTGGTGAGCGCCATACCTATGTGATTCCCTGTGGTCATGACGTTGCTTCAGGTGAAGTCGTTTATCAGCAGGCGACCAAGCGAATGCATGTTTCGCCTTTTATGGCAATGGATTATGACTACCGTTTCTCGGTTAAACCACCAGAGCGCACGCTAAGACTGGGTATTACCATGGTGAATCAAAAAGGGGCAGTATTTCATGCGTCAATGACCGGCCATAGGCATACCCTTTCAGACGGTCAGATGATCAAACATTGCCTGTTGACTCCCTGGATGACAATCAAGGTCATGGTCGGCATTTTATGGCAAGCGGGAAAGCTGTACCTGAAAGGATTGACAGTGTTCCGTCATTCGCCCCGGACACCACCTGTGGATAGCAGTCAGGGGGCTGCTGGTTTTCAACACACACCACTATCGAGGATAAGGGATGGATTCCACTAATGCGCTACAGCAACGCAGAATCAACACACCAGCGAGTCTGCTCTACCGTTGGCTTATTCGTCGACTGAAGTGCTTGCCCCTGAGTCGGCTTGAACTGGTTCAGCCAGACGGACAGGTGCGCTGTCTGGGCGTTGTCAAAAGCGATACTCCTGTTGCCCGCATTAAACTCCTTCGTTATCAGGGTATTCTCAAGGCCCTGAGAGGTGGGATGATGGGGTGGTCAGAAGCGTACGTAGCAAAAGACTGGGATACACCCGATTTATTTGCCGTTACTGACTGGGCAATGGCGAATGAGGAGCCATTGGAATCGGCATTTTTGGGAATACCAGTGGTGCAGTGGATCAACCGGCTGACGCATTGCTTACGGAACAATACCCGCCGTGGTAGCCGAAAAAATATCCAGGCCCATTATGATTTGGGCAACACGTTTTACCAGCATTGGCTGGACAAGAGTATGACCTATTCCAGCGGACTCTATCTACACGACAATGACTCACTGGAGCAGGCTCAACGCAATAAATATCAGCGAATAATAACATTACTCGGTGTTGATGAGCGCCACCAAGTGCTGGAAATAGGCTGTGGTTGGGGAGGATTTGCCAGACAACTTGCCTTGCAGACCCATGCGCAACGCTACACAGGCATTACCCTCTCCCAAAAGCAACTGGATTATGCCAGGACGCGCCTCCCTGAACAGAAAGGGGAATACCATTTTTTGTTGCAGGATTATCGTGACCTTGGTGGTTCTTTTGATCGCATTGTCTCCATAGAAATGATCGAAGCCGTGGGAGAAAAACACTGGCCTGACTATTTTACCCAGTTAAATCAGCGCCTGAAAAAGGATGGGTATGCAGTGGTGCAAGCCATTACCATTGCTGACGAGCGGTTTGAGCAATACCGCAAAGGCACAGACTTTATCCAGAAATACATTTTTCCTGGTGGCTTTTTGCCTTCTGACCAGAGTTTCCGGCAGGCAGCAAAAAATGCCGGTCTGCATGTTATCCATGCTGAAAGTTTCGGCGTGGACTATGCTCGCACGCTACGCCATTGGCATAAACGGTTTAACCGGCATTGGCCAGAAATTGCCTCACTGGGCTTTGATGATGGTTTTCGGCGGATGTGGAACTATTACTTTGCCTACTGTCATGCTGGCTTTCAGATTGACAGTATCAATGTCCGTCTTTACGTGTTGAAACACCAGCAGCCGTCAGCTGAGCTGAGCGGGAGGTAAAGTGATGGGTCTACTGCGACAGTCCATCCCCAGAATCAGGTATACTGTGCTGTCGGGCTTGCTGGTGATACTTATAATAAGCCTGACAGGATGTGAAGCCATGAAGGTCGAAGATTACGCAAACCAATCACCCACACTGAAAATCGAAGATTACTTTGAGGGCAACACCTGGGGGTGGGGTGTCTTCCAAAACCGCTTTGGCAAGGTAGAAAAGTCGTTCAAGGTAACAATGAATGGCGAGCGTTCAGGCAATACGCTGACACTCAATGAAACCTTTTTAAACGATGACGGAAGCACAAGCCACCGCACCTGGGCCATTGACATCTTAGCCAATAATCAATACCAGGGGACTGCTGGCGATGTGATTGGTACCGCAAAAGGCAAGCGAGCTGGCAATGCTTTTAACTGGCAGTATACACTGGATTTACCTGTCAATGGCCGCAACTGGCATGTCAACTTTGATGACTGGATGTTTCTCCAGCCTGATCAAATTGTGATTAACAGGGCAACAATGAGTAAGTGGGGTATCACGCTGGGCACACTCACCTTTGTGTTCACTAAACAAAAACCAGCCCCATAAAAGTTTTGTTGGTTTGCTTGAATGGCGCTTGTTCTGACACAACTGTAAGGGGCAAGATACCCGTGGAAACTGGTCTGAAAAAGCGTGTATTTTCCATAATGATTGGGTTCGCTCAGCGATGTTCAGCCCCGATAGTCGGCATGTGGTGACTGCCAGTTGTGATAAAACGGCAAAAATCTGGTTGTTGAAAATGAAAAGATCATCAGACTCTCCCTCCACTGAAAACAAGAGCAATGGTTATTCAGTAATGTAAAAAATAGCAGTGCGCTCCGGGGATGGCGTGATCACCCTCACGGGAAGCCCTGCTGTAAAACTGTGATTAAAGGCATGGTTATACCCACTCTGCTGACAACTACCAATACAGCGGTGATATTCAGAAGCAGTCTTAAAAGTCTGCCCGTAGCGAGGACCGCGAGAAATGGAGAATAAAAAGTCGCTTTTGTGAGGAGAATAGCGGGACTATTTGACGAACAAAAGCGACTTTTTAGACCCATTTATCGTAGCCGCAGTAGGAGCATGACTTTTAAGACCGCTTCTCAAGATACCTTTGTCTGGTATACCGCCAGAGGACATTGAGTTAAGCTCTGGTTTAAAGCGGATGATGGCTCAGGGATAGAATCGCGTTGTGTTCACTGTATTGAGTAACAATTGAGGGTATAGCTATGCCTGATAAAACCGTGTCTTCCCCCTGGTCTCTGGTATGGATTACCGGAGCAAGTCGGGGTATTGGCCGAGCGTTAACCCTGGCCCTGGCAAGGTTGGGCGTGGATGTAGCCATCAGTGCCCGAGGTGAGGATGCATTAAAACAAACAATACAAGACGTTCAGGGTCTGCCCGGTGAAGTGCGTGCTTTCGCCCTCGATGTCACTGATAAGCGAGCAGTTACTGATACGGTAAACACCATTGAGGCTGAATGGAAAAGTATTGATCTTGCCGTACTCAATGCAGGGACTTTTATTCCTATGACCTCAGATCAATTTTGCAGTGAAACAATTGAAAAACACTTGTCGTTAAATTTCATGGGCGTATGCCACTGCATTGAGCCTCTAGTACAGCGGTTTATTAGTCGGCAGCATGGGCATATTGCTATCAACGCGTCTTTGGCAGGGTATCGGGGATTACCTCGTTCAGGTGGCTACGGGGCAAGCAAGGCCGCCTTGATTAATCTGGCTGAATCAATGCGTGTGGAGCTGTCCGATAACGATATCCGGGTGCAGGTGATTAATCCGGGTTTTGTGAGAACGCCATTAACGGAGAAAAACACTTTTCCAATGCCCTGCATCATTAGTAGTGAAAAAGCAGCAAATAACATTGTAAAAGGGCTTCAGTCGACGTGTTTTGAAATTCGCTTTCCTTTTGGGTTTAGCCTGTTTATGGGACTGTTAAAACAGTTGCCTTATTCACTCTTTTTCTTTTTAGCTCAATTGACGCGCTAAGCTGGGCGTGTGGCGTATAACAGCGTGAATCATAGCGGCACTCCCCGAATTTCCCCCCTGCCAAAAACTCAAAAAAGCGGTAGGCAAAGAGCCTCATAAACTACACTGTACTGAGGCTGACCTTGCTTAACAAAACACGGAGTTATGTATGCCAAAAGTTTATCCCTGTGATCAATGTGATAAGATTTGTTCTGCTCCAGTAAGATTAGAAGAGCATAGACGAACTCATTCCGGAGTAAGACCCTTCAAATGTGATGTCTGTCAACGAAGTTTTGTCCAATCGAGTGCCCTCACTAACCATATGCGAACCCATACCGGGGAAAAGCCCTTTTCATGTGATATCTGTGGTAAACGCTTTAGTACAAGCGGTAACCGAAATTCACACCGGCAGACCCATAACAATGAAAAGCTCTTTGCCTGTCCTACCTGTAATAAAAATTTTAGAACTAAAGCTTATCTCGGGAAACACCTGGATGTACATCGCAGAGGGGGTGGACGTTTTGATTGCCCTTTCTGCGATTCAAAGTGGTTCAGGCTTGAGAGGACCTACGAGAAACACATGAGCGAAAAACACCCTGACTACCGTAAGCCTGAATTGGTCACTAGTACACAGCAACTTGAAGGTATTGGCCCGGTCCACTCCGTCACCCACAGATCAGTGGCAGAAACGACGGGTGACGTCACTTATGTGTCACAGGTAGCGTCCCGGGTTGGAAGCGCCGTTCTTACCCGAACAGAAACAGCCACGGCAACAATAGCAACCGTTTCACAAAGCTCGGGATTTTCTTGTGCAGTGGTTCAACCATTAAACACTGCCGACCCCGGAAGTGTATCCACGGATTACAACGAATTAATGGGGGAAGACTTGGAAGCCCTTGCTTCATGGCGAACAGAACCCCTCAAGTTTTGATTAGTCTTCCCTGCGCGCGGGCTTCTATGGAATTTTTCCAGGGAGCATCGTACTGGTGCGTACGGTCGGCCAGGCAAAACTACCACAGAGCCAGCGAGACCAGGAGCATGATGGTGAAATATTGGGATTAAGAGGCTTTTAACTCAGAAATATAGGCGCCGTCTAATGGCGGAAACGTCGCATGGGGATGCTCAGGTAAATAGTCATTGGAATAACAAGTCCGCGTGTTAATGGTTTCATCAGTAATTGTCAACTGCCGTGCATAAAGACCGAGTTTTTCCCAGTCTCTGTCAACATTCACCAAATCTCTGGAGAAGTATGGCAAGCACTCTAACCGCACGCGTCATGCGGGTTTAGTGATTCACGTCCTTGTGGCATAGATCCCTTACAACCCCTGTACGGGATGACGACGGAGAAAATTAAGCGTTTCGCGACACCCTCTAGAAGTACGGAAATACAGCAGCACTCCCCGGCCCCCCTGCCACAAACTCAAAAAAGCGGCGGGCAAAGGGTCTCATAAACTACACTTTACTGAGGCTGACCTTGTTTAACAAAACACGGAGTATGTATGCCAGTTTATCCCTGTGATCAATGTGATAAGACTTTTTTTCGTGCAAATACATTAGAAGATCATAAACGAACTCATTCCGGAGCAAAGCCCTTCACATGTAATGTCTGTGAACGAAGTTTTGCCCAATCGACTACCCTCGCTAACCATATGCGAACCCATACCGGGGAAAGGCCCTTTTCATGTGATATCTGTGGTAAAGGCTTTAAGACAATCGGTAACCGAAATTCACACCGGAAGACCCATACCAATGAAAAGCCCTTTTTCTGTCCTAGCTGTGGTAAAAATTTTAGAACTAAAGGTAATCTCAGGGAACACCAGGATGCACATCTCAGAGGGAGTGGACATTTTGATTGCCCTGTCTGTGATTCAAAGTGGTTCAGGCTTGAGAGGAACTACGAGAAACACATGAGCGAAAAACACCCTGACTACCGCAAGCCTGAATTGGTCACTAGTACACAGCAACTTGAAGGTATTGGCCCGGTCCGCTCCGTCACCCACAGATCAGTGGCAGAAACGACGGGTGACGTCACTTATGTGTCACAGGTAGCGTCCCGTGTTGGAAGCGCCGTTCTTACCCGAACAGA
>NZ_JAVLSP010000036.1:0-35339 GCF_031528575.1 Candidatus Sororendozoicomonas aggregata | reverse complement strand
CGTCAAATAGCCCCACTATTATCCTCAGAAGCAGAAATTTTTATCCTCAATTTCTCGTAATCCTCGCTACGGGCGCTATTCTCGGTCAGGCTCCTAGCGGTACTGGCGCCAATGGTAAAGAAATCGAGCGCTTCAATCAACGGGTCCGCAATCATTGTTATACCACCGAAGGTGTTGTGAAAAACGGCAAAGCAACGATGGGTATTCACTGGTAGTTGGCTGAACGTGATTTTTTCACTTCACCAAGCCATGCCTTCGTCTTTTGTGCTGATTCATTCGCCTGGGTGAGGGAAAAACCTTGTCACACTGCGTGCACCGATAGATCTTTTTCTCCTCCTTGGCATGGGTTTCTCTTTTATGCTGAGTCAGATACCTGGTTTGCGCAAAAGTCTTGTCACACTCATCGCATGGATACTTTTTCTTCTTGTCATGGCATTCTCTTTGATGCCGCTGAAGTTGACCTTTCAGGGGAAAAGCTTTGACACACTTATCGCATTTGAAGCGCTCCCGGTTTTTGGGGTGCGCTCGTTGCTTGTGCTTATTCAGGGAATCCTTTAAGGCATAAGCCTTGTCACACTTCGCGCACTTAAAAATCTTTTGCTCGTCTGTGGCATGCAGTGCTTTTTGGTGTCGCCTCAGTCGCCATTGTTGGGAAAAAGCTTTGTCACACTCCATTTCCGGGCACTTAAAAACCTTTTGCTCGTTTGTGGTATGCAGTGCGTTTTGGTGTCTCCTCAATAGCCATTGTTCGGAAAAAGCTTTGTCACACTTCATCTCCGGGCACTTGAAGAGCTTTTGTATAGCTGAGGCATGCCTTGATCTCATGTGTTTATCAAGCTGCGCCATTTTGACAAAAACCCTGCCACACTCTTTACACTTAAGGTTCTCTTGATAGGCGATGATATGCGCATGTCTTTTGTGTTGAATCAGTCCATTCTTTGAGGAAAAAGACCTGTAACACCCCGCTTCAGCGCAAGCGTAAGGCTCTTCTTTAACAGAGTGCTTTTTTTCAGGAGGTTGATTATCGTCTGCGTCAGTGTGCTTTGTCTCATTGCATGTTATGCGGTGCGCTTCAAATTCTTTCAACATGTGAAAGCGCTTCAAGCATTGTTGACATAAAAAAACAACGTGATGATCACTTATACCCCCTTCTTCTGACAACAGCTCGCCATTAAATAAAGGCTCTATTTTACCTGGTTTATCTGGAGGAATAGTTGGTGAAATCAATTCATAGTCAATCATTTTATCTGAACCTTCTGTCAGTAATTGCGCGCTATCGTAAACAGTGGCTCCACTATCAAGGACAGATTGAACAGCAAGGTGTGGTGTCAGTTTATTACCTGATTTATTACCCACTACAAAATAATTTGATTCTTCTTCGTCTTGATGAATGGAAACAACTGACAGGTTGACATTATCGATGACTGCCCGGCAACTTTCACGCCAGGCACCCAAGGCGCCTTCGTCAGTTGCATTTTTCCACTGACACTGCAATAAGGCACCATCAACCTCACAATGAATGACATTTACTTCCCCCTCCCCTTCAGCAGCAACCGCTAACTGGCAGAGAAAAAGCACCAGTAAAACAAAATTACTCAAGTATCATCAGGGCTACTTCTTATGGAGACCGCTCAATCCCCTGTATACCCTGTCTCCTTTTCTAAAAAATGGACGAAGGTTTTATTCCACTGCTATTACTACAAACTGATCAGTGGTCAAAAGGACAAATCTATTTTTCGACGCCTTATTTTGTATCGCGTTAACAAGCTCTCAAACTGCGCTCAAATGGTAGTGTGTTACACCACTTCTGATGACAGTAACGAACAGTGTAGTCACTTTTAAAAAAAGCTGTAACTATGATCAGTGTGGTTTATGCATTAACAACAGAAAAATAACAACAGAAAAACTGACTGGTGAGTATCAATGAATGTGTACGGCTAAAAACGTGAGTTTGACGGCTTAAATCGTCATCGGGCACTCTTGCGTTAACTGATCAACATCTATGTGAGTAGTCGCAGGCTATTAAGAGTGCTTGTAAGGGACAGCCGGGAGCAGAAAACGGACTTAATATTCTGATAAATGGCCGGTTTATGACAATTTGGCTCAAATAGTATGGGGAAATCATTAATGGAATAGAATAAACTGGTAATCAGTACGAAGGGTTTGGGGTTTCTTCATTTTTTTGCGGACGCGGGAAATTAGTACTCACAATTTAGCTTACACTACAGCTTCCGGGCCTTGAGTCGACGAACTCACATTTTTTAGCATTTTCGCCGTAAGCCCCCTGACTTTTAGAGGGGGTCGCGAAACTCTTAATTTTCTCCGTCGTCATCCCGTACAGGGATTGTAAGGGATCTGTGCCACAAGGACGTGAATCACTAAACCCGCATGATGCGTGCGGTTAGAGTGCCTTCCATAGAATGTGGTTCCTGTACAGGATGACGGTGCGGGGTGTATTTCAGCGTTTCGCGACAGCCTCTTCAGAAGCCGTCTTAAAAGTCTGCCCGTAGCGAGGACTGCGAGAAATGGAGGATAAAAAGTCGCTTTTGTGAGGAGAGTAGCGGAACTATTTAACGAACAAAAGCGACTTTTTAGACCCATTTATCTCAGCCGCGGTAGGAGCATGACTTTTAAGACTGCTTCTTAGTTGGGGGAGCAGTCACGCTCTTCTAACAGAATGAGGAGGCCGTATGCCAAATCCAAAAAAAACTTACCCCTGTAGTTACTGTACCAAGGTGTTCACCCGACCTAGCAAAAAAGAACAGCACGAGCGAACTCATACTGGAGAAAAGCCCTTTAAATGCCGGGTTTGTGGTAAGGGCTTTACCCAAAACGCCTCTCTCACTACACACCTTCGAACCCACACCAAAGAAAAGCCCTTTAAATGCGATCACTGTGATAAAGCTTTTAGCCAGGCAATTACTTGCGAAGTCCATATGAGAATCCACACTGGAGAAAGGCCCTATAAATGCGATGGTTGTGGTCAGAGCTTTGGACACATGACCAGCTTCAGAATGCACAAGTGTGGCATTAGTAGAAGCCGTCTTTGCTGCCCTGTCTGTCACACAAGGCGGTATACGCTACAGAAGAGCCTCAATGAGCATATCCGCAGTGCACACCCTGGTGGCTACACTGGGCCTCAACCATCCACCAGTACACAGGAACCCTCCCAGGTATCCATTCATTTACAGGATGTCCCCGGTATTGGCCTGATCGGCGCGGTCACTCATACGTTAACGTCGCCAACAACAGGTATAACCACCTCCGTATCGAGGATACATTCTCCTGAAGGAGAAGCCTTTCTTTGTGAAACGACCACGACACAGGCACAGACACGGACAACCGACACTCAAAAATACCCAATACAAACAGCAACAGTCGCGCAAAAAAACCCGGAGGACTCTTTTTCACTGCCTCAAAGCCCACAGGATATCCCAATAATAGATTTCGACGATCTGCGGCAAGCATGGGAAAAAGGTGATGACCCTGACCCTGCCTGGTAATTTTGCACAAGACACGGGGCTGGCTTCGTTGGCAACCTAAAACGCGGTCAGGAGAGTCGATTGGTATAAGGTGACCCTTATGTTTTTATGTTTTTATGTTTTGTCTGTATCTGCCTGAACAGCCGTTAGCGCAATGGTGTACACAATATCATCCACCAGCGCTCCGCGGGACAAGTCATTAACCGGCTTGTTCAAGCCTTGCAGCATAGGTCCCACACTGATGACATCAGCACTTCGCTGTACCGCTTTGTAGGTCGTATTACCGGTATTGAGATCGGGGAAAATAAACACCGTAGCACGGCCAGCCACATGGCTGTCTGGGGCTTTGGAGCGGGCAACAGACTCCACAGAGGCAGCATCGTATTGCAGTGGGCCATCGACGATCAAATCAGGCCGACGCTCATGAACCAGGCGTGTCGCTTCGCGAACCTTGTCAACGTCGGCCCCCTGACCGGAAGCGCCGGTACTGTAGCTGATCATGGCCACACGGGGTTCAATACCAAAAGCGGCGGCAGAATCCGCACTTTGAATAGCGATATTGGCCAGCTGCTCTGCATTGGGGGCCGGGTTCACCGCGCAGTCACCGTAAACCAGCACCTGCTCAGGCAACAGCATAAAAAAGACAGAAGAGACAAGCCCACCAGCATCTGGCTTGGGCTTTACCAACTGAAACGCCGGACGAATGGTATTGGCTGTTGTGTGCGCCGCGCCCGATACCAACCCATCCACTTCATTAAGCGCCAGCATCATTGTACCAAGAACCACAGTGTCTTCTAACTGCGCTTCTGCCATTGGCGCGCTGAGGCCTTTATGCTTGCGCAACTCAACCATCGGCTCAATATAGCGGTTACGAATGCTGTCAGGATTCATAATCACTAGCCCTTCGGGTAAGGTAATGCCAATGTCCTGGGCAATCTGCTCAATCACGCTTTTATTGCCCAGCAAAATACAATCAGCAATGCCTCGCTGCTGACAAATAGCTGCAGCCTGAATGGTTCGAGGATCATTCCCTTCGGGTAAGACAACCCGTTTTTTGGCCGCAATAGCCCGTTGAACCAGGTTATAACGGAAAGCCGGTGGCGATAAACGCCGCTCAGACAAGCTGGCGCAGTGTGCTTTAAGCCATGGGGTATTAAGGTGTTCAGCCACTGTATTAACGACATTTTCCACACGCTCATGGTCATCAACGGGCAATGCGTTACTCATTCTGTCCAGTTGCGTGGCTGTTTTGTATGAATCACCGGCCGTTAATAATACCGGCAAGCCGCCGGTAATGGCCTTTTTACACAACGCCATAATTGCATCTACCGGGCGAATACCGCTGGTAAGCAACAACCCCGCAATTGGGACACCGTTAAGGGCAGCCATACAGGTAGCCAGCACGATATCGTCCCGGTCACCCGGCGCGATAATCAGGTTGCCGGGTTTCAGGTGATGCGCCATGTTTGCCGGGGTTCGGGCACTGAGGGTATAAGACGTTACCCGCCGTTTTTTGATTTCTCCCGCGTTGATAATGTCACAGCCCAGGTGGTTGGCGATATCTATCGTTCTGGGGGACGACAATATGTCTTTATAAGGTACGCAGCCTAATGGTTCAAATGATTTGCGGGCAAATTCGGGAAGGTTGGTGAAATGATTATTTTCACAATGCAGGGCTTCCATGTTGATCTTACTGGCTTTATTAAGAATATACCCAAGCAGCCTGGGGTTCTTGATACCACTGAAAGTGCCTGCGGCAATTTCCAGCCTGTCAGCAACATCAGTGAGTGACTCATCATCCGCTGCTGATACAAGAATAATATCCGCGTTGATAGACGTCGCTATACTTTTGTTCAAACGATTGGCATAAGGCATTTTTCGTGTAGGTACTAACCCCTCCACAACCATTACTTCAGCGTCTTTTGATGCCTCATTAAACAGAGCGACAACCTCCTCCATCAGCGCGTCACTTTTGTTATCACCCAACAAATTCTCAGCATGATGAGCTGAAATAGGGGCAGCTGGGGCTTCATAGTCCATAATACGCTGAACCAGCTTGACTGAGTGTTCCGTGCTTTTGTTTTTGATGGGGAGCTGGGTGATCGGCTTAAAAAATTTCACTCGCAGCCCAAGGTTATCCAGTGCTCGAACAAGCCCCAGGGTCACAGAGGTTAAACCTACACCGAAGGCGGTAGGGACAAGAAAATATGTGCGCATAGCAGTGGTTTCCGGCAAAGGTGAACAACGCGGTATCCAGGTGTCGTCGTACAGACAAGATGATGCAACCGTGACAATCGCTTTGACTCAGCTCAGGAGAGTGAGGACACTAAATCGTGGGTATCCCGGGCGATCATTAATTCCTCATTCGTCCCTACAACCATCGCAATCGGCGAATCTGCCTGGGTAATTACGCCACTTTTTCCCCGGCAAGTGGCGTTATTTATTACTTCATCGACCTTGAAGCCAAAGATAGATAAACGCTTAAGGACATTCTTCCGAATCAGGCTGGAGTTTTCACCAATGCCACCCGTGAAGACCAGTGCATCAATACGCCCCATTTCAGCAGCAAAACCGGCCAGCTTTTTGGCGAGTACATTACAGAAAACGTCCAGCGTTAACTGTGCGTGAGCATTTCCTTCTTTTGCGGCATCTTCAATGACACGACAGTCATTGTTTATCTCGGACAATCCCAGCAGACCGCTTTTCTTATTAAGGATGTCGGTGATTTCCTCCAGGCTGTAGCCACAGCGCTTATTTAAAAAACTGAACACATTGGGGTCTATATCACCAGAGCGCGTACCCATCACCAGACCTTCCAGGGGGGTTAAACCCATGGTGGTGTCCAGGGATTTACCGTCTTTAATCGCGCAGGCACTGGCGCCATTGCCCAAATGAGCCACCAAAATAGCACTGCTGCTGTAATCAAGCCCAAGCATGTCAGACGCTTTCTTGCTGACAAAACGATAGCTGGTCCCGTGCATACCATAACGACGCAAGCCATGCTCACGGTAAAGATGGTAGGGAATGGCGTAAAGGTAGTTTTCAGCCGGCATGGTCTGATGAAAAGCGGTATCAAATACGGCCACTTGCGCCAAACCCGGAAAAAAACGCTTAACCGCTCGAATGCCTTTCAGGTGGGCTGGGTTATGCAGGGGGGCCAGATGGCAACAATCCTCAATGCCTTTAAGCGCCTCCTCCGTTATCAAGCTCGACGCCGTGAACTTCTCACCACCGTGCACTACCCGATGACCTATGGCCTCAATACACGCCATCAGCTGCTGTTCACGCAGCAAGTCCACCAGCGCTTTAATAGCGTCGTCATGGCCTGATTTACCTAAGGGTCTGGACTGTTTTTGACCGCCGACTTTCCAGCTGATACTGCCTTGGGCACTCCCGAGCCTCTCAGCCAGGCCATTAAGGCTTTCATCAAAGGTTTCTGGATTAATGACGGAGAACTTCAGTGAAGAACTCCCGCAATTGATCACCAGAATACTGTTTTTACTCATAGCGCCCTGCCAATGGGTTATAGGTACTTGGTGAGTAGGATTATACCGAGACCCGGTGAGGTTGTGACCGCGTAAAATAGCCCATTTTATCAGGGACTACCGTCGAGCATTGGCGGTAGTCTCCGGGGGGCGTTATTATCCCAGCCTTGTTGCCCAGGGCAATAAGACTAAAACGGCTTTACCACCACAAGAATAATAATACTTACCAGAAAGAAAACGGGAACCTCGTTAAACCAACGGTAAAAACGATGCGTTTTCTGGTTTTTGTCAGCGTCGAACTGTTTAAGGTAACGTCCACACATATGGTGATACCCTATCAGTAATGCGACTAGCGTGAGTTTAGCATGCAGCCAGCCACCACTGGCCATGTAAGCAGATGGCGCATAGCTGAATAACCAGAAACCAAGCAGCAGCGTGGCCAACATGGCCGGTGTGGCAATGCCTCGATAGAGCTTGCGCTCCATGACTTTAAACCGCTCGTTTCCAGCCTCGTCTTGCGTGTCCGCATGATAAACAAACAGTCTTGGCAAATAGAACAGTGCTGCAAACCAGCACACCATAGAGATAATGTGGAAGGCTTTGACCCAGAGCATAAAACCCTTTTATTCATTCATTAAAATTACTTAGGAGGTTGTCCGAGAACAGCGCCCGTAGCGAGGATCGCGAGAAATTAAGGATAAAAATTTCTGCTTCTGAGGAGAATAGCGGGGCTATTTGACGAAGAAGCAGGAATTTTCAGACCAATTTATCGCAACCGCAGTAGCGCAGTCTATTCTCGGACAGCCTCCTAGACTACCGAATTTTTGTTACTGATAAAACTGTTCTGTCGTCTGCGGAGCGATCATTCTGTGACAGACACTTATTGAAATCCATGCTAGCCCGGATATTTCATAAACATGCTCCTGGCCTGTAAAGCAGGTCAAAGTCAGTGGGTTGGTTGAATAATTTTCTGCAGGGTGGAAATTTATTTTTTTTCAACACTGAAAAGTAAAATAATTTGCTATTTTTTAGAATAATCAAGAAAAAATAGCAAACACTTTCTTTATTTATATTGTTAGTCTGTAGCTTATAAAGTGTCCATAAATTGAAGATTTCACGAAGATTTCACAGGAGAGGGGGATGTAAACAACATCTGATGTTCATCCATCACCCTGAGTTCAGTAATCTGGCGAAATACTGAAATAACAAACAACCCAAAAAAGGGTATAGCTATGCAATTTTTCACACAACATTTAGTATCGGTTAACGAGAACTATTCTCAACATTTTAAGCACGCATTGCGTTTCTCTGTTACTTTGTTACTTGCTTCACTGGTCTGTCTCATCCATGCGATTTTGCCTTTTCTGTTTGAGAAAACTGGCAGCAAACTTATTAAGAAATTGCATAATGATATGGTAAAAAATCGACATAACCTGACGCCTGGCAATAAGGTTAACCGTTCCCTTGCTTCGACAGGTCAGTAAAACCCCGCTGACCGTATTAATTATTTTTTTAATACGGTGTAGCTGTGCGCAATGGCTCCATTGTTGAAATGGTTGACATGAACGCTGCCTGCTCCTGCTATAACTGGCGATATACCCGTCGCCTTTCAAGCTGTACTTTGTTGACGGCGTTCGCTCATCCCGGTCACCTACTCTCTGCCGTCCGGTTTGTCAGCTATCACGGTAGTCAGAAAAGACGATTGATATGACTTGCCGCCGTATAACCGATTGAAATCCTTTGAGTATTATAGTCTGAGTGTTTCTCGCTTTGTCGTTATCAGCCAGTCCCCCTTGATATTTTTGAATACTCCCCCAATAGTAAGGCCGTTAATTTTATATTCTTTAAGGAGTTCGCCTTGGAACAGTATCGTGGCACGACTATTTTGTCCGTCCGCCGGGGCAACAAGGTAGTCATCGGTGGTGATGGGCAGGTTTCACTCGGTGATGCTGTCATCAAGGGCAATGCCCGCAAACTGCGACGTTTGCATAAGGACAAGGTGATCGCCGGGTTTGCCGGTGGTACAGCTGATGCCTTTACTCTGTTTGAGCATTTTGAAGGCCAGTTGGAAAAGCACCATGGTCATCTGGTGCGCTCAGCTGTGGAGCTAGCGAAGGAGTGGCGAACTAATCGTGCCATGAGCCGCCTTGAGGCCATGTTAATTGTGGCCAATAAAGACGCGTCCCTGATTATTACCGGTAATGGGGATGTTATGGAAACGGATGATGGCATTTTAGCCATTGGTTCAGGTGGATTTTATGCGCAGTCTGCCGCCAAGGCCCTGTTACAGAATACTGATTTGTCTGCACGTGACATTGTTGAAAAAAGCTTAACCATTGCGGCGGATGTGTGCGTCTACACTAATCAGAACCGTATTATCGAAGAGATTGATCTCTCAGGTGAGTCCCCCAAACTGACAGCAGACTGATTTTTCAATCGTTTTCAACTGTTTCAAACAATGTACTCAGAAGCTGTCTCCAGCCTGATTCGAACGAGAAATAAGCGAGTTTTCTGATATGTCTACCATGACACCCCGTGAAATAGTTCATGAACTGGACAAACATATTGTTGGGCAGGACGATGCCAAGCGTGCTGTTGCCATTGCGCTTCGTAACCGCTGGCGCCGCATGCAGCTTAATGAAGAACTGCGAAACGAAATTACCCCCAAAAATATTTTGATGATTGGCCCCACCGGCGTGGGTAAAACCGAAATTGCCCGCCGCCTTGCCAAGCTGGCCCATGCGCCTTTTATGAAGGTGGAAGCGACAAAATTTACCGAGGTCGGCTACGTTGGGCGAGATGTGGAGTCTATTGTCCGTGACCTGATGGATGCGGCAATAAAGATGCTGCGTGAGCAGGAAATTGAGCGTGTGCGCGACCGCGCGCAGGACGCGGCAGAAGAGCGTATCCTTGATGCCTTACTCCCGCCACCGAGAAATTTTCGTGAAGAGTCTGAGCCACAACAGAACAACAGTACGCGTCAGGTATTTCGCAAAAAACTGCGCGAAGGTCAGCTTGATGACAAAGAGATCGAGATTGATGTCCGTGAAACCCCAATGGGTGTTGAGATCATGGCGCCTCCTGGTATGGAGGAGATGACCAACCAGCTGCAAAGCATGTTTTCCAATCTCTCCAGTGGCAAGAAAAAACTGCGCAAACTGCGGGTGAAAGATGCCGTTAAACTGGTGCAGGATGAAGAGGCTTCCAAGCTGGTCAATGAAGACGATCTGAAAGTACGTGCCATTGACGCGGTTGAGCAAAACGGTATTGTCTTCATCGATGAAATCGATAAAGTCGCCAAACGCGCCAGTGGTTCTAATGCTGATGTCTCCCGCGAAGGCGTCCAGCGTGATTTACTACCATTGATTGAAGGCTGCACGGTTTCTACAAAATACGGCATGGTAAAAACTGACCATATTCTGTTTATTGCCTCCGGTGCTTTCCATTTGGCTAAACCTTCTGACCTGATTCCAGAGTTACAAGGTCGTTTGCCCATTCGTGTTGAGCTAAAAGCACTGACCACCGAAGATTTTGTCCGCATCCTGAAAGAGCCCAATGCCTCGTTGACAGAGCAGTACCAAGCGCTAATGCACACCGAAAAACTGAACATTGAGTTCGCTGAAAGCGGTATTAACCGCATTGCTGAAGTGGGCTGGCAGGTGAATGAGTCCACGGAGAATATTGGTGCGCGCCGTTTGCATACGGTGATGGAGCGTCTGCTTGAAGAGATCTCTTTCAGTGCTGCCGATATGGCTATTAACCAAGGCGAGCAGGCACTGGTTATTGATGCGAACTATGTGGACCAGCACCTCGGTGAGCTGGTGCAAAATGAAGACCTCAGTCGCTACATTCTCTGATTTTCAGGTTAGCATTGATTGATCAAAGCATGGGCATCCTAATACATACCGGTGCCTGTTGTTGTTGAGAGAAAAGGCACTTGATGGAGATGGTTGAAAAAATACCTGCTGGCCTGAACCTGCGCAAAGGCGCCAATGAGCTGGCCGTTGCCTATGATGACAATGAGTCGTATCGCCTGTCGGCAGAGTTCTTGAGAGTACTGAGTCCCTCAGCGGAAGTACGTGGTCATGGCAACCCTATGGTACAAGCGGGCAAGCTGCATGTGCGTCTGAGTGGGGTTGAGCGGGTGGGTAATTATGCTATTAAGCTGGTTTTTGATGACGGTCATGATTCAGGCATTTATACCTGGCAGTATTTGTATGACCTGTGCGCAAATCAGCAAAAGTACTGGGAGACGTACCAGCAACAATTAAGGAAAGCCGGTAAAAGTCGTGACCCTGAAGTCTGTATTGTGCGATTAATTGACCCTTCTTCTTGCGGATAAGGGTTTTCCTATCGTCTTCAATTTTCGTGACTATGTCTAGGAGCCTGACTGAGAATAGCGCCCGTAGCGAGGATTATGAGAAATTGAGGATAAAAATTTCTGCTTCTGAGGATAATAGTGGGACTATTTGACGAAGAAGCAGGAATTTTTAGACCAATTTATCGCAACCGCAGTAGGGTAGTCTATTCTCGGACAGGCTCCTAGTTACATGCCAGCACCCCTGACGTTACAATGACCGCTATTGGATTAAGTTGAGTAGTCAGTATGCATAGCTTTTATCTCAGGGCCAGCGAAGTTTATTGCGAAGATGGCATTTTGGCTGATACCTGTATCCGGGTGACCGATGGAAAGATCACAGGTATTGGTGAATTACCCGGTACAAATGACCCTGTTGTTGATATGACAGGTGCCAGAGTGATACCCGGGCTTATTGACCTGCACATTCATGGCAGTGCGGGCGCTGATGTAATGGACGCCACCTATGACGCACTCAATACTATCTCCAAACATATTGCCGGTAACGGCGTTACCGGTTTTTTAGGCACAACCGTTACTTCTACCTGGGAGGCCACGCTGGCCGCCTTGAGCAACGTTCACTCAACCATGGACAAAGGCGTAGAAGGCGCGCGGTTACTTGGCAGTTACAGTGAGGGTTTGTTCTTCTCGGAGCGGTTTAAAGGGGCTCATGCTGCCGAATACTTTCTGAAACCCACCCGTGAGCGGGTCGACGCCATGATCGCTGCCGGTGGCGGCACCTTAAAATCTCTGGCCATTGCCCCGGAAGTTGATGGAGCGCTGGCAATCATTCGGTACCTTGCCGGTCAGGGGGTCAACGTCATGGTCGGGCATACGGGGGCGACTTACCAACAGACTGTAGCGGCTTTTGAGGCCGGCGCCGTCGGCGGAGTGCATATTTTTAACCAGATGCTGGGGTTGCATCACCGCCAGCCAGGCACCGCAGGTGCAATCTTGCACCATAAGGATATTCTGGCAGAACTGATTGCTGACGGTATTCATGTGGACCCTGTGATGATGTCGATGGTTCATCGGCTTAAGGGGGCGGATAAAACGGCACTGATTACTGATTGCATGTGCGCCGGTGGCCTCAGTGATGGTGATTATCAACTCGGTCAATTAATGGTTACCGTGAAAGAGGGGGTTGCCCGCACGGATTCCGGTGCGCTGGCAGGCAGTACACTGGCGCTGAACAAGGGCGTGAGTAATATGGTTGAACTGGCAGGCGTGCCCCCTTTGGATGCTGTTCATATGGCATCATTAACACCGGCCACCTTGCTGGGTATTGAGCAGGAAGTCGGCAGTATAAAGATAGGCAAGCGGGCAAACCTCGCCGTTATTGGCAGCGATAATTCGGTGCTTAAAACATTTGTTGATGGTCGAGAGGTATTTTCCCGTCCTGACGTTTAAGCGGGCGTAGAAGTCTGCTTGATTGAAAGGCTGATGTCTCTTCCCACGTTCTGCGTAGTAACGATACGCCACCAGAATACCAGGAATAGACCCTGTAAATAATTCTTTGTAAACGCCAGTTGTTGTTTAAGTTGAAAAAAAGCTGAGGTCAGGTCTTTCTGTAACGTCGTACCCACGTTCCCGGTGTTTGTCAACAACGTTGTGGCAAAAAGGTTAAATACGACTGTGCATGTCTCCTTCGTCATTTCTGCGAAGGCATAAATCCATGCCAGCCGTGGAACTCTAACTTTGCGGAAATGACGAAAGTAAAGGTGAAAAGGTGATTGCCTGTCTGCACCACTGTCGCGAAACCCTCGGAGCGTGGGAACGAGGTTAACTTTCTGACTGCAGTATAAATCTCGGCTAAGCCCTATAAAGGCCGGTCTTTGTCAGAGTTAAAAGAGGCAATGGGTATTAAATGCATTCTGGTTTAGTGGGTTCGCTCTATCGCAAAGCGCGCCAGATCTTCCATGGCTTCGCGGTATTCACTGGCAGGCAGTGCCTTTAATGCATCAGCTGCTTTACTGGCGTAATACTGTGCTTTTTTTGCGGTGTAATCCAGGGCCCCACAATCACGCACGGCCTCAACAATCGCGCTAATGCTCTCCAGGCTCCCTTTTTGAATGCCCTGACGCACCAGCGCCTTGTGCTCAGGTTTTCCGTTAGCGATGGTATAGATCAGTGGCAAGGTGGGTTTACCTTCAGCAAGGTCATCACCGAGGTTCTTACCCATCGCTTCACTGTCGCCTGTGTAGTCCAAAAGATCATCAACCAGCTGAAAGGCAATACCCAGGCAATTACCGTATTCAGCCATGGCGTTTTCGGTGGTTTTATCCGCACAGGCCAGCACGCTGGCCGTGTAGGTAGAGGCCTCAAACAGCTTGGCAGTTTTACAGCGAATAACGTCCATATAGTGTGCTTGTGTCACATTGGCATTGTGCACATTCATGAGCTGCATTACTTCGCCTTCAGCAATAACATTGGTAGCGTCGGCAAGAATCTTAAGCAGCTGAAAGTTCTCCAGCTTGACCATCATTTGAAAAGCCCGGGAGTACAGAAAGTCGCCAACCAACACGCTAGGCGCATTACCCCATAGGGCATTGGCGGTATCGCGCCCCCTGCGAAGATCCGATTTATCTACCACGTCGTCATGCAAAAGGGTGGCGGTGTGCAGAAACTCAATAATGGCAGCCAGAGGGATATGGTCAACACCTTTATAGCCACAGGCACGGGCTGTCAGTAATACCAGCAGCGGACGCAGACGTTTACCACCGGACTGGATAATATAGCTGCTAATCTTGCTGACGAGGCTGACATCGGAGTGCAGTCGCTCGCGAATGCACGTATTAACTCGCTCAAAGTCATCAAGCACAACGACCTGAAAAGAGGGTTGCTTTGTGTCTGGCATAGGGCTACGGCTGTTATAAAGGTGGGGTAAATGGGGAATCGTATGGAGCAGGGTGGGATCTGTCAATAGAATGGTGATTCTGTTGATTTTTTTTGGTTTAAGGGAGGGCTTTATTTACCGTGTGCCAAGATCAACGCCGATCTTGCCGTTTAACCTGAAATCAGGTTAAACCGCCATTTTTGCGCAATCACAATCAGAAGACCGCAGGGGAGATTCATTCTTAGAAGCCGTCTTAAAAGTCTGCCCGTAGCCGCAGCAGGAGTATGACTTTTAAGACGGCTTCTTATTACAAATCTGAAGGCCAGCAGCAGGCAGGACTCCCTTGGAGCCTGTCGGACTTATGCTTTCGAGCATAAAATTCAGTAGGGCAAGTCAGAATTTTCGATCAATTCGTGCGAATAGTTGACCTGTTTAAGCCAATTGATCGGAAATTCTGGCCGTACTTTCTCGTACTTTCTCGCACTTTCTCGCACTTTCTGGATTTCAGGCCGAAATTGTCTTAAGTCCGACAGACGCCTATACTTGCCCTGGCGCTTGAACTTCTTTAGAATTTGCGGCCTATCTGAAAATCTGCGGTGGCAGCCTTTTTTGTCAGGTTTGCCGACACGGTGCGAAGTGTCGGGTCGACCATGCGGTGTCATCCGGTAATCGTTGTGATTTTTAGATAGCCAAAATTCCGGTGCTATTCCAGCTGACTTGCTGCCAGCACGGGCGTGCCGGATGCCTTTGACAAAGAGGCTCTACAGGATTTTCGGAGTAAATTTATGTATGCGGTTATAAGAACCGGCGGCAAGCAATATCGCGTTGCCGAAGGTGAAACCTTCAAAGTAGAAAAGCTCGACGTTGCCGCCGGCGGCAGTGTTGATATCGACGATGTTCTGCTAATTGCTGACGGCGAAGATATCAAAGTGGGCGCCCCCGTTGTTGAAGGTGCCAAGGTGACTGCTGAAGTGGTCAGCCATGGTCGTGGCCCCAAGATCAAAATCATCAAGTTCAGGCGCCGTAAGCATCATCGCAAGCAGATGGGCCACCGTCAGTGGTTCACTGAATTGAAGATCACCGGTATTGCGGGATAAGGAGTAGATAATGGCTCATAAGAAAGCTGGCGGTAGTACCCGTAACGGTCGCGATTCAGAAAGTAAGCGCCTTGGTGTGAAAATGTATGGCGGTCAGTCTGTTCGTGCAGGCAACATTATTGTTCGTCAGCGTGGTACACGTTTCCGCGCCGGTGAAAACGTAGGTATTGGCAAGGACCACACTTTGTTTGCCAAAGCTGACGGAAAGATTGTGTTTGAGGTGAAAGGGCCTAAGCAGCGTAAATACGTTCGCGTTGTTGCTGCGTAGTGACTCCTCGTGATCAGCCTTGTGTGGCTGGTTTCAGAAACCCCGCCCTGTGCGGGGTTTTCTGTATTCAAACGTTTCTTCGTGGGGATTTTTCCTGAAACAGTTTTCCGGCTTTTCTGTCCCATTGCTGCTCTGGCCCTGGCACAGGTGATCGCGCTGGAAAAATGAGTTTGGGAGACATTCCAGATGGCGCTTTTAAGAAGCTGTCCATGATCTTTTGTGAAAGTAAAACCGATGAGAAAAGCTGCCTGTTTTTCAATTTTTTGGGGGCATAGTGGTGCTCATAGTGGTGCTATATAACGAAAAAAGCCCAAAACAAGTGACTTTTATCGACGGTTACAGTTCATAAACGATTGTGAATAGTTTCCAGGCTCCTGGGTGTTTGGATAATTTTCAAATGCTTATGTCCAGTGCGCTGGGAGATTAAAGTATGAGATTTGTTGATGAAGCGCTTATCAGCGTTCAAGCCGGTAAAGGCGGTAACGGCTGCCTGAGTTTTCGCCGGGAAAAATTTGTTGATAAGGGCGGCCCTGACGGTGGTGATGGTGGTGATGGCGGCAGTGTTTATATTGTTGCTGACAACGACCTGAACACGCTGGTGGATTACCGTTACCAGCGGCACTATCAGGCAGAAAGTGGCGAGCAGGGGCGCGGCCGCAATTGCACCGGTGCCAGGGGGAGGGATATCACCCTGAAAGTTCCGGTGGGTACCACGCTGGTGGACGATGAAACGGAAGAAGTCGCAGGTGATTTAACCTATGCTGGTCAGCGTATCAAGGTGGCTCAGGGCGGTTTTCACGGACTGGGCAATACCCGCTTTAAATCCAGCATAAACCGTGCGCCACGGCAGACAACCCAGGGTTCTGAGGGTGAGTTCAGAAAACTACGTATGGAGCTGAAGGTCATTGCCGATGTGGGGTTACTCGGGATGCCCAATGCCGGCAAATCCACCTTTATCCGCGCGGTCTCCCACGCGCGCCCGAAGGTTGCGGATTATCCGTTTACCACGCTGGTGCCTAACCTCGGCGTGGTCAGTGTTCAGCAGCATCGCAGTTTTGTGGTGGCAGATATTCCCGGATTGATAGAAGGTGCCGCTGAAGGCGCTGGTCTGGGTATTCGATTCCTGAAACATTTGGCACGTTGCCGGATTCTCTTGCACGTGGTGGACGTAGCGCCTTTTGATGAGACAGACCCTGTTGACAGCGCAAAAGCGATTATCAGTGAGCTGGAGCAATTCAGTAAAGAGCTGGCATCCCGTGACCGTTGGCTGGTATTGAATAAAGTTGACCTGCTACCTGAAGATGAGCGTGCTGTTATCCGTCAGCGTATTATTGACGCCCTTGACTGGCAGGGGCCGGTGTACGAGACTGCCGCCATTGCCAGGCAAGGCACTGACGCTCTGTGTCATGACATTATGCAGTTCATCGAAGCGCGCGCTGAGCTGGAAAGCCAGGATGCAGAACAGGCCCGCGCTGAAGAAAATAAACGGATTCGCATGGAGGCAGAGGCCCGTGAGCGGACCCGTGAAGCTGCGGAAGTTCGCCGTGTAGCACGCAAAGCAGCAAAATTAGCTGCTGAGCAGGAAGATGAAGACGGAGCGGATGTTGAGGTATTCTACGCACCATAGAATAAGAGGGGGGAGTAACAATGTCACAACGGCAACGGTTGCACGATAGCCAGCGCTGGGTAGTCAAAGTCGGCAGCGCTCTGATCACTGATAATGGACAGGGGCTGGATCTGGCAATGCTTGATGCCCTGGCGGCAGAGATCTGCGCAATTCGCAATAAGGGAATTGATGTTGTCGTCGTTTCCTCTGGTGCTGTAGCAGCAGGGATGGAGCAGTTACATTGGCAAAATCGTCCCACAGCCCTGAGCAACCTGCAGGCAGCGGCTGCTGTAGGTCAGGCACGCCTGATACGTGCCTGGGAGCAGGTCTTTCAGCGTTTTGGTGCGCAATCCGCGCAGGTTCTGCTCACCCACGCGGACCACAGCAACCGCCAGCGTTACCTTAATGCCCGCGCGACACTTAATGCCCTGCTTGAACACGGTATTGCCCCGGTGGTCAATGAGAACGATACCGTTATCACTGATGAGATTCGTTTCGGTGATAACGATACCCTTGGGGCTCTGGTCACCAACCTTATTGATGCAGATGCATTGATTTTGCTAACGGATCAGGACGGCTTGTTTACCGCTGACCCCCGAAAAGTGCCTGGCGCAACACTGATCAAAGAAGCCCGGGCCCATGATAAGGCACTGGATGCCATGGCTGGCGATGGCTCTGGTCAGCTTGGTCGCGGGGGCATGCAAACCAAACTGAGAGCAGGTCGGTTGGCAGCGAGTTCGGGCGCGGTGACAGTCATAGCTCACGGAAAAACGCCAAATATACTTAGCAGACTGTACCAGCAGGAAGAAACTGGCACCTTGTTATTGCCTGATCAGGAAAAAATTACCGCCCGCAAGCAATGGTTGCAGGGGCATCTGCGTACCCTGGGCGTGCTGGTGCTTGATAACGGCGCTGTTCACGTATTGACAGATAAAGGCTCAAGCTTACTGCCTGTTGGCGTGGTGTCTGTAGAGGGTACCTTTCAGCGTGGCGAGATGGTGACTTGCCGGGATCTCTCTGGCAAAGAGGTTGCCAGGGGCATGGTGAACTACAGCGATGGAGAGGCCCGTAAAATTATCGGCAAGCCCAGCAGTGCTATTTGTGCATCTTTGGGGTACGAAGGGGAAGAGGAGTTGATTCACCGGGATAATATGGTGTTGGCTGAGGATTACTGAGTCTTGGGGTGTGAACCATCAAGCAGCTTTCATGATCATTCATCATGACCAGGAGTATTTGGTTTGTCAGGGTAAAGCGTAGCTGGAACAGGCTATTGGTTGGTATTAAACCCACCTCACTGGTTCTGATTGCCAGTCAGAAAATCCATCGTCTCCCCCCAGAACTGCGTTGAAATCAAACCTTTCAATGCTCTGTGGGTGAGTTTCTGAAACAGTGCTATCACGATCAGAGGTTGTGACCGTTGTTGCTACTATCGGGTACGGTTGTTGAGTGGTGGCGGGTGGGGTTGTGCCTGTGGCGGTGGCGGTGGCAGCCGTTGTCGTTCGCGTAAAAACCATGTTTCTGCCATCGGGGTAACTTATCTGTGATACCGAAGTGACTACACCTGTTTCTGCTGCCGTTGTCGTATGAGTGACAGAACTTACCGGACCCATATCAGGGACTTCCTGTGAACCAATGGTTGATTCAACAGAGACACCGTGAAACTTTTTCATATGTGCCTGGTAGCTGCCCTCGTGCTTAAATCGCCCTATTCTCGGACAGACAGAGCAAAAAAAGTAATTGTTATGGTTTGCCAGGTGTTTCTTTAGATCAGCATTTCGGGCAAAGCCACAACCGCATAAAGGGCATAGAAAAGGCTTTTTTTCTGCGTGCTTATGCATGTGATTATTGAGTTGTGCGCTATCGACAAAACCCTGATTACACTTGTCGCACTGAAAAGGGAGTTCCCCAGTATGCTCCCTTAAGTGCCTGGTGAGATGATGTGGGCGTTTAAAGCTCTTACCACAGGCATGGCACACAAAAGGCCTTTCATTAGAATGGGTTCGTTTGTGTGATTTTAAATGAGCGCTTGAGATAAATTCCTTTCCACATTCATTACAGGTAAATTCTTTAGGCATACAACCCCCCCCCTGTTTTGTTGAGCATAGAAAGCTACATTTAAAGTGTAGTTTATTAGCCTTTGTACAATGGTGTTTTGAACAGAAAAGTTCAGGGTGTGTTGCTCAACAGGTTGTTGGCATAACCGCTAACCCCAGTCAAGAGGGTCGGATTGCCAGTCAGAAAATCCATCGTCTCCCCCCAGAGCTGTGTCGAAATCAAACCTTTCAATGCTCTCTGGGTGAGTTTCTGAAACAGCGCTATTAGGATCAGAAGTTGTGGCCGTTGCTGCTACTATCGGGTACGGTTGTTGAGTGGTGGCGGGTGGGGTTGTGCCTGTGGCGGATGGCGTTGTCCTTGTGGCGGTGGCGGTGGCAGCCGTTGTCGTTTGCGTAAAAACCATGTTTCTGCCATCGGGGTAACTTATCTTTGATACCGAAGTGACTACACCTGTTTCTACTGCCGTTGTCGTATGAGTGACAGAGCTTACCGGACCCATATCAGGGACTTCCTGTGAACCAATGGTTGATTCAACAGAGACACCGTGAAACTTTTTCATATGTTTTTCGTAGCTACCCTTGTACGTAAATCGCCCTCTCGAACAGACAGAGCAATAAAAGTATTTGCCATGGTTTGCCAAGTGTTTCTTTAGATCAGATGGTCGTCCAAAGCCATAGCCACACAAAGGACATGGATAGGGCTTTTTAACCGCGTGACTATTCACGTGATTAGTCAATTGTGTACTGTCGAGAAAACACGCATTACACTCAGTGCACTGATAAGAGCCTTGCCCAGCATGGCTCCTTAAGTGCCTGGTAAGAGAATGTGGGTATTTAAATCTGCCATTACAGATAGGGCATACAAAAGGCTTTTCTTCAGAATGGGTTCGCTTGTGTGAGAGTAAGTGGTCGTTCCTGCTATATTCCTTTCCACATTCATCACAAACATATTCTTTAGGCATACAACCCCCTGCTCTGTTGAGCATAGAAAGCCACATTTAAAGTGTAGTTTACCAAGCTATAAGCAATCGCTTTTTAGTTGCTGGTCAGTAAGAAGCGTTAATCTAATGTCGTTTATTTGAGGGATTTAACAGTTTATTGTCGCACAGAAACGGTATAGAAGTCAGCCGACAAAAAGATGAGTCGGTATCTGAAATACCTTCTAGGCAACGACGTCATCCTGGGTTCTTATGTCAACAGAACCTGAGCCATTGTCGACTTTTTTGAACTGCATTGAACTGCGCTATTCGGCAATGAGTAAAATGATTGTCAGGCAACGTTCAAGATTCAGGGCCTGACCCTGAGACAGAGCCTTATAAACTATACTTTGAATAAATCTGTCATGCTTAAAAATGAGGGATTCTATGGCTAACACTTATATCTGTGGCGAGTGTGGTAAGGTGCTTCAATCTGGCTACAAATTAACACTGCACAAGAGAGTCCATAACGGAGAAAAGCCTTATGAATGTGAGGTGTGTCATAAATTCTTTAGTCAAAAAGGTAATCTCATTGCGCATATGCGAATTCATACTGGAGAAACGCCTTTTAAATGCGTTCACTGTGATCAAAAATTTCCACTAAAGGGTACCCTTCAGAAACATTTGAAGTCACATGAAAGGGGCGTTGCCCTTATACATTGCCCTCTCTGTCCGGGAAGAAAGTGGTTTAAGCTAGAAAAGAAATACAGAGAACACTTAGTAAATGACCACCCTGGTCATCCGGGGCATAAATTATCCATTAGTCGTCAGGAAGTCCCCGATGTTGGTACGATCAGATGTATCACTCATAAGACCACGGCAGAAGAAACGGGTGTAGTCACCACGGTATCACAGATAAGTTACCCTACTGGAACCGTAGTTTTAACTGAAATGACAATGGCTAGCACATCCACATCCACATCCACATCCACATCCACATCCACATCCACAAGAACAACTGCTGCCGTTCAACCACACCCCATAGCGACAGCGGCGATTGCAGGTGACTCAAAGCCCTGTATTTCAGTGGCTTACCCACTAAAAGTAAAGAAGTTTGATTTTAGAACATTACTGAAGAAAGACGATGAGCAATTTTCTAGCTGGCAATCCGAACCTCTTGTTTGGAATGAGGGCTAGGAGCCTGACCGAGAATAGCCCTTAGCGAGGATTGCGAGAAATGGAGGATAAAAAGTCGCTTTTGTGAGGAGAATAGCGGGGCTATTTGACGAACAAAAGCGACTTTTTAGACCCATTTATCTTAGCCGCGGTAGGAGCATGACTTTTAAGACTGGTTCTTAACATTTGCTTAGCTTTGTGTGACGCCTCCAGTACGATAAGAAGCTACGCTGAATAACGCTAATGCTGACCAAATGAATATAAAGGTTAGCCAACGGTCTTGTCCTACCTGTTCTCCATAATGCAGCACTCCCATCAAGAACATAATACTCGGTCCAATGTACTGGAAAAAACCGAGGGTGGAGTATGTAAGTCGACGAGAGGCGGCAACAAAACACAACAATGGCGCCGTTGTAACGACACCGGCCATCACAATAATAACGTTCGTCGTCAGGTCATTGGCAACCATGTTACTTTCAGGACTAGAGGCATAGAAGCACCAATACATGACGCCCGGTAACAACAATACAAGGGATTCAATGGTTAAGCCGGATATGGAATCGATCGCGACGGTCTTTCTGATCAAACCATAAATGGAAAATGAGGTTGCTAACCCAATGGCAACAAATGGAAAGGAGCCAAATGTCACTACCTGAACCATGACTCCTACCACAGCCAACGCCACCGAAGCGTAATGTAATTTTGATAGTCTCTCGCCTAAAAAAAGCATACCCAGAGCGACGTTTAGCAGTGGATTGATGTAGTACCCTAAACTGGCTTCCAGGATGTGTCCATTATTGATAGCCCAAATGAACAACCACCAGTTAAACGCTAAAAATGAGGATGAGGCGATGAGGGTCAGCATTGCTTTTTTATCGCGCGCCAGATCGACAATTTTATTCCAGTTTTTACTTGCGGTAACAATGATAGCCAGCAGTAGCGAAGACCAAACAATGCGATACATCATGATCTCGATGGATGGAACATGCGCTAGCAGTTTGAAATAGGCTGGAGCAAGCCCCCACATAACAAACGCCGAAATGGCAAGCACCGCACCTTGTTTATTGGTTTGATTCATAAATGGATTCAATTGACATCCGCTTCCAGCTATGTGGCTGAAGGATTCCCGCCAGGCGGCCACTTTCTCACGATTTTGTCGAGATTCCTGCTTCATGGATACGACCGCAAGGGACTTACATCAACTCCCCAGGCTTTACTTTCCCTCTTCCCGAGGGTAGGTCAAGACAAAAGTATACTAGCAGAATGCTAGACGAAATTCACCACCCGCTTGGCTCGGCTGAAGTACCCTTTCGGTTCAGGCTATTTTCAAGGTCTTAATTTTGACTTGTGCTTCTTGAGACATCCATCGCCGCCATGTTCACCATTAGTTCCTGAGTGGGGAGCTTATTGGCGTTGTAGACAAACTCTGGCAGGAAGTTTTTTTACAGCTTTTTACAGCAGCGCTTTATACCGGAAGCGGCTTTACCATTTTTCGCAACACCCTCAGTGGTATGGCAGTGAACATGTGCAACTTTACTAGCGCCGGGTCGATAGCACTCAACCTGCAGACGTTTATTTCACATAATCATTCCAAAGAGCGAACAAATTCATGAGAAACAATGTCAACTGCCTTCAATTGTTCTTTCATATATTCTACACAATCTTCTGGTGTAGCAGTATCTCCACAAGCAAAGACATCGCATATTGCCATCCCTCTCTCTGGCCAGGTGTGAATACTGATATGACTCTCAGCGAGCATGGCAATACTCGTTACTCCTTGGGGGGAAAACTTGTGGACAACCAAATCAAGTAAAGTGGATTTACACTCTTTTGTTGCTTTATACAAAAGCACACGAATGAACTCTTTGTCATCAAGGAGTTCAAATGGACAGCCCTTCAGGGTAAAAAGGATGTGTTTCATTTACTCTGTTTTCAATCGTTTACGGTAAGCGCCAATAAAAGCAGCGTTATAGTCAGCTCAAACCAATCAGCTTATTCTTGAGATGCCTTCACTGCCTGAGGAGCAGTCTAAAAATAACTTCCCGATTTTCGTTCACCCTGGGTTCTAAGCTTGCCGAAGAGTTGAACGGTGGTGGCAGCGAGCTTCGACAGGCTCAGCCTGAACGGCAAAACTGGGAAGTTATTATCAGACTCTTACTAAGGTAGAAGCAGCTCCAGTTTCTCAACCTTGTCAGCATAAGGCAGTTTTTCGCCTCACAAGAACAGCTTTTCATCCTCTATTTCTCGTGTTCCTCGCTACGGGCAGATTTTTAAGACTGCTTCTTAGGAGCCTGTCGGACTTATGCTTTCGAGCATAAAATTCAGTAGGGCGAGTCAGAATTTTCGATCAATTTGTGCGAATAGTTGACCTATTTAAGCAAATTGATCGGCCATTCTGGCCGCGCTTTCTCGCGCTTTCTCGCGCTTTCTGGATTTCAGGCCGAAATTGTCTTAAGTCCGACAGGCTTTTAGCATTATTAATAAAAACATTCTAGAATACGTCGATGGAAATACTTATTTGGCTAATAGTGGGTGGGGTTGCTCTGCTTTACTGGCTGGACACGGCAAAGGCAAGGGAAAGAGCCGAATTACTCAGCAAAAAAGCTTGCCGGGATCTACGTTACCAGTTTCTTGATGGCTCTGTAATTCGCTTCCAGACTCGGATAACGCGAGCCGGTGGTGGTCAATTGTGTTTGCAGCGCAGTTATCGTTTTTATTTTACGACGGATGGCTCTTGCCGTTGGCAGGGTTTTCTCCAACTGTCTGGAAGTCATTTACAGGTGCTTGAACTGGATGACCCGCCTCCTCTCACTGGGAGTGAGAGCCACTCACTGATTCTTTCCGCTGACTATTCCGATACAGAGGATACTAATGCCGTACGCTCGCGAGTTAAAAAAAGGCCAGATTGTTAGCATCAATGATCAATACTATATTGCCCGCCAAATAGAAACCAAAAGCCCTTCAGCCAGGGGAGCGCAAACGCTCTATAAAGTCCGCTTCAACACCTTAACAGGGGGCCAGAAGCTGGACCAGACGCTCACCGGGGATGATTTTCTCAACGATGTTCACCTGACCAGACGCCCCGTCAGCTACCTTTACCGTGAAGGTGATGAGTGCGCATTTATGGACACTGATGACTATAATCAATACCTTGTGGATATCGGCACTATTGAGGAATCACTACGCTATATCCATGAGGGGCAGGAGGGTATCACAGCTGTGCTGGTCGAAGGGCAGTTATTAGCCCTTGAACTTCCTTCTTCAGTGGCCCTTAGTATTGTTGATACCAGCCCTTCAATAAAGGGAGCCTCAGCAGCTGCCAGAACCAAGTCCGCGCGTCTGTCCACAGGTCTGGAAGTGCAGGTGCCAGAATACTTAAGTCCGGGTGAAAAGATCAAGGTTAATACAGAAACAGGAAAATTCATGTCCCGGGCTTAGAGAGAATCTTATCGGCGCTCAGGAAACGAAAGGGTTTCCTGGCTAATCAGAAGACCTAGGAGCCTGTTGGACTTATGCTTTTGAGCATAAAATTCAGTAGGGCGAGTCAGAATTTTCGATCAATTTGTGCGAATAGTTGATCTATTTAAGCAAATTGATCGGAAATTCTGGCCGCACTTTTTCGCACTTTCTCGCACTTTCTGGATTTTAGGCCGAAATTGTCTTAAGTCCGACAGGCTCCCAGCACCGTGAAAATACATATAACTATTTAAAATAACAGATTTTAAGGATATATGCTTTAATTAACATATAATCACCTCCGATAGTTAATACTTATAGATAGATATGCTTGGTTGAAGAAAACAAGCCAGATAAGCAAGGACTCGCTATGGGCATGATGCTAAACTTACACTGGTCGACTAAAAGACTGTATCAGTACAGTCTTGCCGGTTTTGTCTTATATATTGCATCGTACTCAACAAAAGCATCAGATACAGAGACTATTTACACAACCGAATTTTCAAAAGACATTGCTTCTATTGAATGGAAAAAAAACAAGACACCCATAACGCCGAAAAAAAAACGTCCCAATATTGACATTAATTTTAATTATTCATTATCTAAAGAGAATGTGGGTAAATTTGTCTATAAAGCACTTGACGCCCCTGACAAGTTTGTAGAAAAAGCAGCTACAATAACCATATTCACTGGCCTTGAGTCCATGGGCTTTTCCAAACCAATTAAACAAAGCATTCATTTCATTAAAGAAAAAACCCGCTTTGACTTTGGCAAGTGTGGTAAAATCCGCTTCTCCGGTAAAATGAGGGCTGAAAGCTGTTTAACCGATACTTCCAGCGTAGAACTCCAGTCAAATTATGACCTCAATTCTATGATACTCAATTTTAAATGGGCTCTGTAATTTAACCGTCGCAATTGAAAGCCAGTAATACCAATCCTATTCTAACGACGCTGTTGCGCTGACAGTCTGAATGCCAGCTCTGCGTTGAAGCGCTTTCCAATAACTGTCATCAGTTAGCTGAGAAGCCGTCTTAAAAGTCATGCTCCTACTGCGGCTACGATACATGGGTCTAAAAAGTCGCTTTTGTTCGTCAAATAGTCCCGCTATTCTCCTCACAAAAGTGACTTTTTATCCTCCATTTCTCGCAGTCCTCGCTACGGGCAGACTTTTAAGACTGCTTCTGAAAAACCGCCCCACTGCAAGCAATGTCACTTCTGCTGGCTTGCGATGGGAAAAAGACCTGCAAGTTCAAGGGATAGTGCTCTCAAGCTATTCCACGGATTACTTTTTTCCAGCCCTTTTATTTCCCGATCAATCTGGCCGGCTTGTAACAACAGGTCGCGAAAGCCTTTCTCCCCATGTCGTTTAATAGCCTTGTTGATCAAAGGGAGTCTGCGCTTTAACAGAAAAGGTGAGAAACCAACGGTTTTGGCTGCCTGCTTGATTGCAAGATCCATGGTGATACCACGTGATAACTGCCTGCTGATATAGCTGAGTAAACGGATATCCCGGGTAAGTGCCCATAAGATAACCGGAGGCTCTATCCCCTCTCCTTTTAATACGCCAAGTATTCTGATGCAGGCTTTGACATTTCCAGCCAGGGCGGCATCGGACAAATGAAAGACATCGTAACGCGTGCTGTCTGAAACAGATTCCCTTACGATATCTTCACTGATGAACTGCCCTTTGGCCAGAAGCTTGAGCTTTTCAAGTTCCTGTGCTGCTGCCAGCAAGTTACCTTCAATGCGTTCCGCTAACAGAGCCAATGCCTCGGGGCTGATTTCAAAGCCGGTGGCTTTGAGTCGGCGACCCATCCAGCCTGGCAGTTTGTTAGGCTCAATGGGCCATATGGGAATAAATAACCCGCTGGCATCAAGGGCTTTAAACCATTTGGCTTTTTGTGTAGCGCCTTCAAGACGACCTGTAATGATCAGCAACAGGTTATCAGGGGACAAAACTTGTGAGTAGGTGGTCAGTGCCTTTCGCCCCTCATCACCGGGCTTACCATTGGGTATACGCAGTTCAATAAGCCTTTTTTCTGAAAATAGCGACAAGCTTTGAACAGCGGCTAAAAAATCACGCCAGTCAAAGCCTGTGTCGACATGGAAAACAGTCCGTTCAGAAAATCCCTGCTGACGGGCGTGCTGGCGAATAAGATCAGCACTTTCACCCACCCGCAAGGGTTCATCACCGCTGACGATATATACAGATGCTACCTGTTGCTTTAGTTGAGCTGACAGTTGCTCTGGACTGATTTTCATTGACCAGTGCTGCTCTGGTCTGCAGCCTGCTTTTGCGCCTGTGCCTCTCTGACACGGTCTTCTTCTGCTTTAAGCTCACGTTTGCTGATATTGGCGATACGTTGGACGTTCTGGATGATCAGTATCTGGCGTAGCTCCTCGAAGGTGAGCTGTTTTTCAGATTGTGCGGCATTGCTTTGATTTTGGCCGAGGGAAATAAAGCGCATGGTTTCCAGGGTGACAGGGTTAAACAGCGGTAATTTGTCCCGGGTTTCAAGCTGGTATGTGACCTTGAGGGTCAGCTGCTGTTCGGAGCGGCCAGCGGATAACAGGTTTTGATCGCCTGTTTGTTCATCAACCTTGATGACATTCACCGTGTAAGGGGCACTGTCACTCACGGTAATACCGCCGACTTGTAATGCCCGGGTTAACTCGCGCGTATAGTGCTGGTGGCTTCCTGAGATGGATAAGGTTTTCAGCTCGCTATTGATATCTACCCGGCCACGCAGGTGAAAACCGCAGGCACTCAATAAACTGATTGTAAATAAAAGGGTCAATACGACACCCTGGCGCAGGCAGTAAGTCATGATTTCTCCATTGCTGTGCATGAGTCCCGGGTCAGCCGAGTCCCCTCCCATGTTATTGAAAGAAGGGTAACATCGCCCCCTCCCTTTTCTCAATCAATGAAGGCTTAAAAAATAAAAGCACACTCTAGGGTGAAGCGTTTGAGGCAGTGCGTAATCCCCAGACCCGTTATAAAAATAAGGATAAAAGATAAAAGTATATTACGTGTTCTCCAGAATGCTCACTTAGAAACAGGCTGCTTGAGGGAGAAACGATAAAATATATCCAGGGCCTGCGATACGCCGTTGACGGCCTGAAGGTAGAGCCTGGGCATTAACTGGTAAATAACTTTGACTTCACCCACTGAGTTGAAAACACCAATGCCGTATTGCACCTGTATATTGGGTGACAGGTTACCACTGACGGTCACTTGAGTCTCATCACCACTCCCCTCGGTATCGAGGACAACATCTTCAAGTCCGAGTGTGGCGCCGATAGAGTTGACCATGCCACCTAGCTGACTGACGCCAAGCCCCAGCAACATAGATTGCAGTACAGCGCTATCTTCAGAGCTAGCATCCAGGCTCCGCCCTCTCAATAAATACGAGAACTGTTCAGTCTGAGACATTGCCGGTTGTGAAAACAGGGTCCATTTTGGTTGTTTGAGGGGACTGTCAACAACAATCCCGACGGTGACATCTCCGTCAATGGCATCAGGGTTTCGAATAGCTTTCAGAGACAGGTAAGGGTTATCAGGCGGACCTGAAAAAATAATTTGCCCTTCCTTAATCACAAGGTTTTGTCCCAAAGAATGATATCGTCCTTTTTTCAGGTTGATGGTGCCCTGCATTTCCAGAGGCTTCCCCGGGGATTTTTCAATGCCCACATTACCACGAAGCTCGGTTGTCAGCCCGAACGCATCAAGGTGGACATCCTGCCCAAGCCGAAGGGTGACATTGATATCAACAGGAGAGCCGTCGGCATCCTGGTGTGCTGGTTGTTTGTTGTTATTCGATGAGACGATCACGACATCGCTGGAACGACTGACCGCACTTTCAGGTAATGACTTAATGGCTATACGTGCCCAGGGAACGTTGAGTTTGCCCGTCAGTGACAGTTCTGTGCCAATGTTCAACGCAATATCAGGTTTAAGATGGACTTCCCCTAAACCGGGGTACTTGATCGCCAGTTTATCCCCCTTGAGTACCAGCTTCCCCGTCAGAGGGCGTGTTTTCCAGCTAATATCACCACCGAGTGACAGCATTCCTGTGCCTACCTGCATATGCCCGGTTAACTTGCCCGTATCACCGTTAATTTGCACAAGGGTATTGAGCCGGGAAATATGAACAATATCTTGCGTTGTTGTTATGTCCCCTTCATTAAGGGCAATATCGCCGTAAAACAGCGGTGTATTGAGCGAGCCTGCAAAGCGCCCTTTTGCTGACAGCGTGCCGGTAATGTTACTCACTTCAGGCACAAAGGGGGTTAACACACCGAGCATAAATCCCTGAGCGGATACCTCACCATCTAAAGTGCGTTGGTGCTGCACGTCGTTGACGGAAAGACTGACAACCACCTGCCCTAGTTGTTTGGAGTGAAAATTCAGATGTGACCGCAGCGTCTGTTCAGACAGTGAGGCATCGAGTGTCAGTTCGCTGTACTGGCTTTCCAGCGCATTGACCTTAATGGTGCCGGGGGTCGTTGATAGCTTCAGTGTTAACTCAGGAATAGCGTTGTGCCAGTGTAATGAACCTTGTCCAGACACCCTGGCGTTCCAGGAAAAGTGTTCCGGGAAATAGGTTGACAGAGAAGATAGCTCAAGACCCTTTATCGCAAAGGCTGTCTGTCCGCCTTTGTCGGTGATCTTCGAAGGCGCAACGGTTAGCCTGGACTGACCTGATAACCACTGTTGCTCTGATACGGCAATATCGTGCTGTTGATTTAGATGCACTTGAACAGGTGCCTGCAATACCCATTGGCCCGCTGGTGTTTGCAACTGGGCTTTTTCTAATAGCCCCGTCCACTGCTGGTTTTGCCAGTGGCCTGTGACGCTGGCATCGGCACCTATGGGATCACCGGCCACAGACAGTGAAAGTGTATGATCACTTTCACTGCCCTGCACAATGAGCTTGAGCTGATCCAGGGTTAGCGACGTTCCCTGGACTTTTTTAACGGCAAGCGCCAGTTTTCCATTGACCTCCCCCTTTTTTTCAATAGTACCCGTACTGTCGACGCTCAGTAGCGTGATATTTTCCCAGGTAATAGAGGGGCTACTGAGGCGATAGTCAATCCGGGGGCGGTTCCTGTTACCCTTGAGGGTGACCTTACCGCTGAAAGAACCACTGAGTCCCGGGTATAGCTGGTGTAGCCGGGGACCTTCAATGTGCGCCTGAAGTTTCCACCGGTCAGCCAGAGAACCATCGACTGTCAGCTTATTGTCACCGATGCCTACTCCCACTTGCTCAAGGTTCCATGCCATTTGGCTATTGCCCGTGATGCTCCCTTGTAATGACACCGGGTATGTTCTGAGGGTGCCTGCCATCACCATATCGTCTATGGACAATGCCCAGTGATTATCTTGATAGGAAAAGGTATGAGCAATCCTCCCATTGAGCTTGCCAGGTAGCTCAGGTAGCCATAATTCCGGGTTGAATGCCTTCAGCGTCAAAGTACCCTGCCAGGTGATGCCCTTGCGCCAGTTCACTATACCACTGATGTCAGCTTTCCCGTCAGTTGTCACAGCATTCAGGCTGTCAACCTGAAACCTGTCTGTGTTACCCCTGCCCTTGAGGGTCAGCGTGGTTGGGGGCTGTGAGGGAACGGCAACAGTTGTATTGAGCGTAACGCTATAGTCGGTTAATGAGCCTTTTGCGGTAAGAGACCCTTTACCGAAAGATACATCCGGGGTTTTGCCTGTCAGTGGCCACGGTGTTGGACTCCACCCTAGGGAAGCCTCAAAAGGCAGGTCAGGCGAAAGGGCATTCAGCGTACCGGATAATGTGGCATTAACCGGACCCTGCGCTCTCAGCTCCAGTGCCATATTCATCAAATCGCCCGAAACCGTTGCTGCCAGATGCTGTGTCGCAGAAAGATCGCCCGTCAGGGCCGGTTTCAAGGTGGTATTTACAGATAATGACAGGGGGTAATGGTCCTTGAGCTGGAGTTTACCCTTTGCCGTTGCATTGACCATGGAGTGATTGAGGGTGAGTGAGTCAATAGTCACTGTATGTTGACGGGCTTGTGCTGTCAGTTGAATGTGTAAAAGCTGCTCTTCATTGTATTGGAAGCGGGAGAGCTCGAGGTCATTCACGGTGATTGCCAAGGGTAAATCCACAACGGGCAGCTCAACGGTTTTGTTATCCGGTCCTGCTGACTCAGACGGTGCGCCTGACCATTGGGTGGTCAGCCCGTCAGCCCGTGTTTTATCCGCAGTCAGTCCTTTGCGGTTCAAAGACAACCTTGATGTTAAATAATCAAGCGTAATGGTATTTGCGCCCTGCTGAAATGAAAAGTCAGTCACAGTCGCCGTTTCAATATCCACGGCTACAGGCAGATTAAGACGTGTTTGGGGCTCTGTTGGTTTCTGCCCTGCTTTTGGGGAAATACTTTTCTCAGGCCGACCAAGGGCGACGGTTGCTTTTTGCAAGAGCAGCTCCGTAATCAACAACCGACCATTGAGCAACGCTGAAAGCTGCCAGTGCAGTGTCAGGTTGTCTGAAGAAAAGGAGACGTCAGCACTGTTCCATGACAACCCCTGAAAGACCCAGCCGGTACCCAGATGACCTTCTTTGAGTTCACCGGCCAGTTCAGGCCAGCGGTGTTTTGCCTGTTGCCACAGCCAGACATTACCAGAATGGCTGAACAACAGGCTGCCAACCAATAGCAGCAACAGAAAAATAAAGGCCAGTGTACCTTTCAGCCAGTTCATATTTCAGGCCCCATGGAAAAGTGAATCCGCCAGGGTGAGCCCGGTTCGCTGACAGCGAAGGCAATATCCATTTTAATTTGCCCTAAGGGGGTGATCCATCGAATGCCCGCTCCGGTACCGACTTTCCATTTGTCGTTATAGTTATCGGTGGCAGTACCGGTATCCACAAAGGCAGCCACTCGCCATTTGGGATACAGGGAATAATTGTATTCAAAGCTGGCTGTGGTCAGGTACTGGGCACCGGTCAGTTCATCCTTGCTGTTGCGGGGGGAAATGCTGTCATAGCTAAAGCCTCGAATAGACTGATCACCGCCAGCGAAAAATCGCAGGGAGGCCGGGATGCTGGAAATATCATTGACCCAGATAGCGCCCTGCTCAAAGCGGGTGATAATCCGGTGCGCGCTGGCAAAGGTACGCAGCCACTTGGAACGCCCCCAGACTTTGATAAAGTCGGTATCAGATCCCCACTCCCGCCGGGATAACTCAATTTTGGCCAGTTGCTGGTCCCCCCAGTATGGGTCTGTTCCTCCTTTTTCCCGTCGTCGGCTGAACGAGACACCCGGTATTAACAGCAATTGATTATCACTCTGCTCACTTTGGGTATAGTCTTCATAATCTACGCGGAAGAATATATCCTGATCCCAGCTTTGCGGGTCACCCACAGAACGCTTGAACCAGCGGTGAATCGAAGTAGACACAAGTGTACTGCTGGTATCTCTCTGCGCATTGCGCTGATAACCTAGCTGGAGGTCGTAGAAATCTTGCAATGGATTGCCGTCGGGAATTTTATAACTGGATGTTAATGTCTGGGTTTTTGCAGAAACTGATAGCTTGTTAGTCAGGCTATGACCGTGATCATTTATCCAGGGTTTGTCCCAGTTCAGTGAAAACCGTGGCCCCTCATCAGTGGAATAGCCAGCACCCACCTCAAATTCGTGATTCAATTTGGGCTTAACGCGGATAAATACCGGTACCTGATGATTGTGGCTGTCATGTTCAAGGGGATGTATATTCACCCGGTTAAAATACCCGGTAGACGATATGTTCTGATTGAGTTTGCCCAGGACTACTGAGTCGAAGGGATCACCTGGCTCGATAAAAATCATGGTTTTCAGGAGCTTCAGTGTTGGCTCGCTCATTTTTCCATATTCAATGTGACCAAACCGGTAACGCGCGCCGGCGTTAAATATGAGGGTGATATCTGCCATATGATCAGCGGGAAACACCTTAACCGTGTGTTGGGTAAACCTGGCGTCAAAATAGCCACGGGCAGCAGCCAGGCTTGATAGCAATGATTTGATGCTTTCATATTCTCTGTCATTCATGACATCGCCTTCAGACAGCGGCAGTTTCTGCAATAAGCTTGAGAAAGCCGGATCTGCCTTTGCTTCACCGAGCACTGAGACAGTCAGCTGCCGAATGCGAGTGGCAGGCCCGGGAGTTACATCAATAGTAAAGTGATCTTTTCCAGGGGGAGGAGAATGAACAACGACAGACGATTGATAATATCCCAGGGCCTGCAGGGCGTGCTGTATTTCTTCTTTCATACGTGGCCGCAGAGCAATAAAGTTATCGGTAGTGATATCAGGCAACGCATCAAGATACAGAGCAGCATTTTCTTTAAGGGGACCTTTGATGCCTTCGAGCGACCCTTTGAGGGGAGAGGCCATTGTTATCAGGGGAAAGAGTAGCGCCAGCAGTAGTAGAGTTTTACCAAAAGCTATTATTTTCATTAGGTCAGGGGGTCTTGTCTGTTGCTTTTTTTCCGGGAGACATGCTGAGCATAGGTGCTGATTTAAAGGGGTCGCTGGCAATGTAACATCAATCACCCTTTCTAGCTAGGAGCCTGGCAAGTTGGACGTCAGAACATTTTGTCGGCTCTTAAGGTGGTCAGGTATTAAGCCCGTCAGGTTCCGGGCTTTCATTGTGATACTGATGAAAAGCGCGAAGCAAACACAATCAACACTAAAGCAGGTAGGCCAATCAGAGCACTTACCACGAAAAAGGCACTGTACCCCATATGATCCACCATGACACCGGAAAAACCGGCAACAAACTTGGGAAATAACATCATCACTGAGCTTAGCAGGGCATATTGCGTAGCGCAGTAGCTGATATTAGTCAGGCTGGACAGGTAGGCGATAAACGCCGCTGCTGCCATACCACCTGCCAGACTGTCGAGGGATATCACCACAGTGAACCACAACAGGTCATGCCCGAGGGTTGCCAGCCAGGCAAACATCAGGTTAGTGACGACCACCATAAGCCCTGAAATAAACAGCACGCGCATAATACCCAACCTGATCATCAGTCCCCCGGCAAAGGCAGCGCCAACCAGGGTCATGATGACACCAACTACCTTGGAGACAGTGGCGACTTCTTCTTTGGTATAGCCAAGGTCCACATAAAAAGGGTTAGCCATAATGCCCATGACAATATCACTGATGCGGTAGGTACTGATCAGGGCAAGAATGACTACCGCATGCCAGCGATAACGGCGAACAAAATCCACAAAAGGCGACACTGCTGCTCCGTAAAACCAGCCAGCAGGCTTTTGCAGGCATGTTGGGATAAAGGCGTATTCAGACAGCCATTGCCGTGCTTTTCGCTCAGCGACCGGTTGCTCCGGGGCTTCAGGCTCAGCAATAAGCAGCGTGGTGACAATACCGATACCCATAAAGCCCGCCATTGCCAGGTAGGCAATCTGCCAGGGATACAGCTCATAACTATTGTCACCCGTGGTGCTGAACCAGGCGGCGATGGACAGAACACCTGCTGTTGCCAGCAGCATTGCCAGCCGGTACCCCACCATATAAGTGGCGGCTAGCGCTGCCTGCAGGCGTTGTTCAGCTGATTCAATACGGTAGGCGTCAATCACAATGTCCTGTGTTGCTGATGAGAACGCCACCAACACGGCAAAAAGTGCCATTGTTCCGAGGTTATTGGCCGGGTCGGTGACGCCCATTCCTGCCAGTGCCCCAGCAACACCCAACTGTGAGAGTAACAGCCACGAGCGTCGGCGTCCTAAACGTTTGCCAAGCCAGGGTAAAGGCAATTTGTCAACAAGGGGGGACCAGACCCACTTCAGCCCGTAGGCCAGTCCCACCCAGCTAAAAAAGCCAATGGTCGCGCGGCTGACATCTGCCTCACGTAGCCAGAACGATAAACTGGAAAAGACCAGCATCAAAGGCAGGCCGGCAGAAAACCCCAGAAAAAAAAGAATGATTGCACGTCTGTGCATGTAAATAGCCAGGCTGTTTCGCCAAGTGGTTTGGGTTGTTTTTTCTATCATTATTGGTGATTGACTCTGAGCGAAAAGGAATGAGGAACGTTAACCTATTATAGGCACTGTTACTGAGGAAATAGCAAAAGATGGTCATGTTTCAAACAGGTTGATACCGCGTTCCTGGGATGAACGCCTCGATGACCTTATTATGCCGTTCTTCTATGGGAGAATTTCGTGTTCATAGGGGCCAGCTTGTACTGTGCTGCTGCCACCGCCTCCGCCTCCACACATGGCGCGTTCTCCTTTGCGTTGATGGTTGATCCCTTACTGGGGGTTGTCACTTGCGGAACAAATCACCTTTGCTAGGCTTTGAGTCAAACGAAAAATAAAGAAGGTAAGTAGTATGAGCGAAGTCGCAGGAAATGAGATTACCACGCCCACTGATCACCAACTGAACACGCTCACCGATATTGTCAGCGTTGTTGGTGAAACCCGTTCCGATGTTAAGGTGCTTGACCACAAGGTTGACGCGCTTGACCACAAGGTTGACGCGCTTGACCACAAGGTTGACGCGCTTGACCACAAGGTTGGCGAGCTTGACCACAAGGTTGGCGAGCTTGACCACAAGGTTGGCGAGCTTGACCAC
>NZ_JAVLSP010000035.1:0-37409 GCF_031528575.1 Candidatus Sororendozoicomonas aggregata | reverse complement strand
GCCTGAAAACCCACAGGAGGTGCCAATAATGGATTTCGACGATCTAAGTAACGCATGGGTAGGAGATAAGTTTCCCTGGTAATGTAGGTTGTATAATAGTTATACAAAAGTTGTCGAAAAATCTGCTTATCCTTAATAAAAAAGTGAGGCTGTATGGCAAAAGATTATATCTGCGATGAGTGTGGTAAGAAGTTTGAGACGCCTTACAAATTGAAGAGCCACATTCGAACCCATACCGGAGACAAGCCCTTTAAATGCCAAGTTTGTAGTAGGAAGTTTGCCCAACAGTGCACTCTCACTCGCCACATCCGAACCCATACCGGAGAGAAGCCCTATAAATGCGATGTATGTGGGAAAGACTTTGCCCGAACGAGCGCCCTCAAGGTTCACGTGATAACCCACAGTGAAGAGAAGCCCTATGTATGCGCCGCTTGTGGTAAAGGCTATACACAACGGTCTGGTTTGAAACAACACAAGTGCGGTATTCAGACGCGTTTTGATTGTCCTGTTTGTCCAGAAAAGGGTTTCAGTTCTGACAAAACCTACGAAGCGCATATGAATGAGGAACACCCCGACTACCATGAGCATGGATTATCCATAAGTCCACCGCGACAGCCCCAGGCATCCACTCGTTACGCGCGAAGTCCCTCGGAAGTATCCATTAATCAACAGACAATCCCGGGCGTTGGCACGATCTGCGCTGTCACTCATACGATGACGTCTTTGGCGACGGGAATCGTCACCACCGCATCGCGGATAAGTGATCCCTCGGGAGAAACCGTCGTTTTTACTCAAACGAGAACGACAGCGAGACCGGCAACCGCAACCAGCACAGCTACAGGACCGGGTACAAGCGCGGCCAGCGCTCAACCGTACCCAGTCGAAATAGCAGCGGTCGCGCAACAAGCCCCGGAGCCTTCTTTTTTCGTGCCTGAAAACCCACTGGAGGTGCCAATAATGGATTTCGACGATCTAAGTAACGCATGGGTAGGAGATAAGTTTCCCTGGTAATGTGGGTTGTATAAGAGTTATACGATAGTTGTCAAAAAATCGCTTATCCTTAATAAAACAGGGAGGCTCTATGCCAAAAGATCATATCTGTGTTTACTGTGATAAGAGGTTTGATACGCCTTACAAATTGAAGGGCCACATTCGAACCCATACCGGAGAAAAGCCCTATATATGTCTGACCTGTGGTACGGGGTTTGCCGAACAGTCTACTCTCATTACCCACATCCGAACCCATACCGGAGAAAAGCCCTATAAATGCGATGTATGTGGGAAATGCTTTTCCCGATCGAACACCCTCAAGATTCACGTGAGAATCCACACTGGAGAGAAACCCTATGTATGCACCGCTTGTGGTAAAGGCCATGCACAACGGTTTGGTTTGAAACAACACAAGTGCGGTATTCAGACGCGTTTTGATTGTCCTGTTTGTCCAGAAAAGGGTTTCAGTTCTGACAAAACCTACAAAGCGCATATGCTTGAGAAACACCCCGACTACCATGAGCATGAATTATCCATAAGTCCACCGCAACAGCCTCAGGCATTCACTAGTTATGCAAGTCCCTCCGAAGTATCCATTAATCGACAGACAATCCCAGGCGTTGGCACTATCTACGCTGTCACTCATACGACAACATGGCCAACGACGGGAGTCGTCACCAAAGCAGCGCAGATAAGTGGTCCCTCTGGAGTAAGCGTCGTTGTTACTCAAACGATAACAACACCGAGACCGGCAACCGCAACCGCAACCATCAGCACAGCTACAAGACCAGTTACAAGCACAGCCAACGCTCAACCGTACCCAATCGAAGTAGCAGCGGTCGCGCAACAAGCCCCGGGGCCTTCTTTTTCCGTGCCTCGAAACCCACTGGAGGTGCCAATAATGGATTTCGAGGATCTACGTAACGCATGGGAAGAAGATAAGTCTCCCTGGTAATGTAGGTTGTATAATAGTTATACAAAAGTTGTCGAAAAATCTGCTTATCCATAGCAAAACAAGGAGGCTGTATGCCAAAAGATCATATCTGTGGTTACTGTGATAAGAGTTTTGAGACGTCTAGCAGATTGAAGCTCCACATTCGAACCCATACCGGAGACAAGCCCTATAGATGCAAATCCTGTGGTAGGGGGTTTGCCCAACAGTCTGCTCTCACTGACCACATTCGAAGCCATACCGGAGAAAAGCCCCATAAATGCGATGTATGTGGCAAAGCCTTTGGCCGATCGAACACCCTCAAGACTCACATGAGAGTCCACACTAAAGAAAGGCCCTATGTATGCGCCGCTTGTGGTAAAGGCTATACACAACGGTCTGGTTTGAAACAACACAAGTGCGGCATTCAGACGCGTTTTGATTGTCCTGTTTGTTCAGAAAAGTGTTTCAGTTCTGACAAAGCCTACGAAGCGCATATGATTGAGGAACACCCCGACTACCATGAGCATGAATTATCCATAAGTCCACCGCGACAGCCCCAGGCATCCACTCGTTACGCGCGAAGTCCCTCGGAAGTATCCATTAATCAACAGACAATCCCGGGCGTTGGCACGATCTGCGCTGTCACTCATACGATGACGTCTTTGGCGACGGGAATCGTCACCACCGCAGCGCGGATAAGTGGTCCCTCTGGAGAAACCGTCTTTTTTACTCAAGCGAGATCCGCAATCGCAACCAGCACAGCTACAGGTACAAGCGCAGCCAGCGCTCAACCGTACCCAGTCGAAATAGCAGCGGTCGCGCAACAAGCCCCGGAGCCTTCTTTTTTCGTGCCTGGAAACCCACAGGATATGGAAATAATGGATTTCGACGATCTAAGTAACGCATGGGTAGGAGATGAGTTTCCCTGGTAACGTTGGTTGTATAAGAGTTATACAACAGTTGTCAAAAAATCGCTTATTCTTAATAAAACAGGGAGGCTGTATGCCAAAAGATAATATCTGTGGTTACTGTGGTAGCAGGTTTGAGACGTCTTACAAATTGAAGATCCACATTCGAACCCATACCGGAGACAAGCCCCATAGATGCAAATCCTGTGGCAGGGGGTTTGCCCAACAGTCTGCTCTCACTGTTCACATTCGAACCCATACCGGAGAAAAGCCCCATAAATGCGATACATGTGGCAAAGTCTTTGCCCGACCGTGCACCCTCAAGGTTCACATGAGATCCCATACTGGAGAGAGACCCTATGTATGCGCCGCTTGTGGTAAAAGCTATACGCAACGGGCTGGTTTGAACCGACACAAGTGCGGCATTCAGACGCGTTTTGATTGTCCTGTTTGTTCAGAAAAGTGTTTCAGTTCTGACAAAGCCTACGAAGCGCATATGATTGAGGAACACCCCGACTACCATGAGCATGAATTATCCATAAGTCCACCGCGACAGCCCCAGGCATCCACTCGTTACGCGCGAAGTCCCTCGGAAGTATCCATTAATCAACAGACAATCCCGGGCGTTGGCACGATCTGCGCTGTCACTCATACGATGACGTCTTTGGCGACGGGAATCGTCACCACCGCATCGCGGATAAGTGGTCCCTCTGGAGAAACCGTCGTTTTTACTCAAACGAGAACGACAGCGAGATCCGCAACCGCAACCAGCACAGCTACAGGACCGGGTACAAGCGCAGCCAGCGCTCAACCGTACCCAGTCGAAATAGCAGCGGTCGCGCAACAAGCCCCGGAGCCTTCTTTTTTCGTGCCTGGAAACCCACTGGAGGTGCCAATAATGGATTTCGACGATCTAAGTAACGCATGGGTAGGAGATGAGTTTCCCTGGTAATGTTGGTTGTATAAGAGTTATACAACAGTTGTCAAAAAATCGCTTAGTCTTAATAAAACAGGGAGGCTGTATGCCAAATCCTCCTTTGCCGAATTCTTCTCATACCTGTAGTCACTGTCAAAAGGTGTTTACGAGGCCCGATAACCTGCGGGACCACATGCGAATCCATACCGGAGAAAAGCCTTATGAATGCCATGTCTGTCATAAAACATTTACCCAATATTCTACTTTCAGTGGACACCTGCGAACTCATACCGGGGCGAGACCCTATAAATGCGGTTTTTGTGGGAAAAACTTTCGCACGAGCAGCGGGCTTAATGTCCACCTGAGAATCCACAGTGGAGTGAAGCCCTTTGTATGCGCTGTTTGTGATAAAGGCTTCACACAAAAAATTGAGTTGAAAAGACACAAGTGTGTCAATCAAAATCGTTTTGATTGTCCTGTCTGTCAAAAAAGGTGGTTTAAGCTTCAGAGAACCCTCGATGAACATATGGCTAAGGATCATCCCACCTTCCAGAGGCATCAATTATCCATAAGTCCACCGCGACAGCCCCAGGCATTCACTATTTATGCGCGGAACCCGCCCGGAGTATTCATTAATGTTCAGAGCATCCCGGGTATTGGTACGATCTACGCTGTCACTCATACGACAACATCGCCAACGACGGGAATCGTCACCACCGCATCGCAGATAAGTGGTCCCTCTGGAGAAAGCGTCGTTTTTACTCAAATGATAACGACACCGAAACCGGCAACCGCAACCGTAACCGCAACCACCAGCACAGCGACAAGATCAGGTACAGGCGCGACCAACGTTCAACCGTTCCCAATCCACATATCAGCGGTCGCGCAACAAGCCCCGGGGCCTTCTTTTACAGCGCCTGAAAACCCACTGGATGGAGCGATAATGAATGACGAGTCATTAGGTGATCTTGAACAAATGCTGAGGGAAGACTCCTCGGAAAACGCCTCGGCAGAATATAGCTCCTCGGGATTCTATAAATGGTTGTATGGATAATTCTGACGCTTCGGCTTGTGAAGGCTTTGGGCCGGTTCCCGCTAATGGTTTTTTTCAAGAAGCTGTTCACGATGTATTGTGCCGCAACCGCTGATCGCTGATAAAAGCCACCTGTTTTAAACGTCTCTTTGGAGAATGACTTGATCTTGATAATCTTCCGTCGATGGAAGTTTTGATGGAAGCGTAAGATAGAATTAAGCGACAGTGGTAATAGCTTTGCCATGGGACAGCCAGCAGCGGAAAGCGGGTTCAGTGTTTTGAAAATTTACGTGCGCAATAGTTGTTAAAAAATTGCTTATCCTTAATAAAACAGGGAGGCTCTATGCCAAATCCTCCTTATACCTGTAGGCACTGTGGAAGGGCGTTTGACCTGCTCCATGTCCTGGAGCAACACATTCGAACCCATACCGGAGAAAAGCCCCATGTATGCCAAATCTGTGGTAAGGGGTTTGTCCAACTGTCTACTCTCAATAAACACATCCGAACCCATACCGGAGAAAAGCCCTATAAATGCGATGTATGTGGGAGAGGCTTTGTCCAATCGGGCGCCCTCAGAATCCACAATAGAACCCACACCGGGGAGAAGCCCTTTGTATGCGCTGTTTGTGATGAAAGCTTCACACACAAAATTCAGTTGAAAAAACACAAGTGTGGTACTCAAAATCATTTTGACTGTCCTGTCTGTCAAAAAAAGAGGTTTAGGCTTCAGAGAACCTACGATGCGCATATGGTTAAGGAACATCCCGACTTCAAGGGGCATCAATTATCCATAAGTCCACCGCGACAGCCCCAGGCATCCACTCGTTACGCGCAGAGTCCCTCAAAAGTATCCGTTAATCTACAGACAATCCCGGGCGTTGGCACGATCTGCGCTGTCACTCATACGACAACGTCTTTGGCGACGGGAATCGTCACCAAAGCATCGCAGATAAGTGGTCCCTCTGGAGAAAGCGTTGTTGTTACTCAAATGATAACGACACCGAAACCGGCAACCGCGACCACCAGCACAAGTACAAGATCAAGTACAGGCGTAACCAACGCTCAACCGTTCCCAATCCACATATCAGCGGTCGCGCAACAAGTCCCGGGGCCTTCTTTTACAGTGTCTGAAAACCCACTGGATGGAGCGATAATGAATGACGAATCATTAGGTGATCTTGAACAAATGCTGAGGGAAGACTCCTCGCGAGAGTATAGCTCCTCGGGACTCTATAAATGGTTGTATCAATAATTCTGACGCTTCAGTTTGTGAAGGCTTTGGGTCGGTTCCCGCTAATGGGTTTTTTCAGGAAGCTGTTCACGATGTATTGTCTGCCGCAACCGCTGATCGCTGATAAAAGCCGCCTGTTTTAAACGTCTCTTTGGAGAATGACTTGATCTTGATAATCTTCCGTCAATGGAAATTTTGATGGAAGCGTAAGATAGAGTTAAACGACAGTGGTAATAGCTTTGCCATGGGACAGCCAGCAGCGGAAAGGGGGGGCGGTGTTTTGAAAATTTTCGCGCGCCGAACTCACGTTAACCTAGATTTTATTGCGGTACCGCCCGGATTTTTACCACTGCCACGAATTCAAAGGTGGTGAAGCTCATGCGTTATAGTTCAAATGAAGCTGACTATACTTGAAAAAATACGGAGGATGTATGCCAAAAGTTTATTACTGTGATGAATGCGGTAGGAAGTGTCTTTCGCCAAGCAAATTAAGAGAGCATGAACGAACTCATTCGGGAGAAAAGCCCTTCAATTGCAAAGTCTGTAAAAAAAGCTTTACCCAGGGGTCTTCCCTGTTGATCCACATGCGAACCCATACCGGGGAAAAACCCTTTTCATGTGAAATCTGTGGGAAAGGCTTTGTTAGCAGCAGTAGCATGAAAACACACCGGCGAATCCATAGCGATGAAAAGCCCTTTGTATGTCATTGTGGTAAAAGCTTTACCACTAACGTTTATCTCAAGCAGCACCAGAGGGCACATGACAGAGGGGGTGGATTTCGTTTTGATTGCCCTGTCTGTGATTCCAAGTGGTTCAGGCTTGAGAGGCTATACTGCCAGCACATGCAAACAGAACACCCAGACTACCCCAACCCTGAATCAGCCATTAACAGACAGAGTCTCCCCGGTATTGGCGCGGTCAGCTCAGTCACTCATGAGTTAAGGTCGGAAGTAACCGATGAATTCACCTCTGTTTCACGGATAGCCTCGGATGCTGGAACTGCCACCCTTACGAGTAGAAACACACCCGCGGGAACAATATTCACCGTTTCACAACCCTCGGGACCTTGTTTTTCACTGGCTCAGCCTTTAAGTGCTGACAATACTGCAGCGGTATCGGTGGATTACGGTGAATTGCTGGGGCCAGAATTGCGTGAATTCAGTGCTTGGCAAGACAAAGACCCTGAGTTTTGATGAGAATGGGTCAACTATTTCCATTATTTCCATTATTTCCATTATTTCCATGGGGCTCGAAACAGTTGACCTTCACTCCCTTCACTCTCTGAGTTCTTAGGGAAAATCCCGCATTGATGACTCTCGCCATAGCTCCGGCTGAGACGCGTCTATTGGTCTTGCCTTTTCGCCGGTTAACCCGCCTTATGACAACACCTTATGACAATATTAGACACTTGATTGATGCTATAACGTTAACTACGCTTACCCTGACAAGTTTAATGCCAGTGATGTGTTGAAACGTTTGGCAATAGCGGGTTCTACTTGTCGTTCACGCTGTTGTGCCCAGTGATGCTATGTAACGAAGAAAAAAGAAAACAGACAGCTTTTATCGGTGGTTGCGGCGCTTAAAAAATTGTGAGTAGCTATCCTGATAGTAATGGACGATAGGAGTATATCATGAGTATGAGATCTATCTTTCGCGCGAGAAAGTTCATGACGAACAAATCGTTTGTTTTTTTTACGCTAGTGTTGAGCTTGTCTATCATGGGTAAGGCTTATAGCGGGTCCACATATATTGACATTATAAATAAAATTCCCCCTGATCAAATAACCTATTCAAAAGAAGGCTTCACGGTTGAAGCCGATGGAAGCGGTTCCTGCATGCGCGGAACCGATCCCCACGCGTGTACACTGCCACTTATACTACGACTTCAGAAGGTGTTCGTATAAATATACATTTCAAATCTTCAGGGTCGTGCGCGGTAAAGTCCAGTGCGCAGAATTTTAAAGTGATAAACAAATCTACAGGAGAGGTTGAAGGCAGGTTTGCATGGAAAAAGTTGGCAGGGGATGTTCCGTATATAAAAATGCTACAAAACCCTGACGGCTTTATGGTGGATATATCCCATCAAGGATTTGATATAGAACCCAACGCGTTGAATATCAGGGCTGGCTAGGAGCCTGACCGAGAATAGCGCCCGTAGCGAGGATTACGAGAAATTCAGGCTCTTGGGAGCCTGTCGGACTTATGCTTTCGAGCATAAAATTCAGCACAATGATGAAGCGGGAGGTAGCCAATCGCAGGCATTGAGAATTGCCTCTGCCTCTCCTCCTGTAATAAAACGCTACGTTACTTTCCCCCCACGATTTTAACGCCTCTGAGGCCACTCTTGGGGTTAAGGGTCAGGGGCTGCCCTTCAATCAAAATCACAAAGGTATTTAAAAGGGAGATTTTCTCTCGGCGCCAACGGCTCCTAGACGACGCTGTCAATGGGTAAACCCTGATAACCGTGTATCTATTCAGCTTTTATCTTGTGGGCTACACTACCGTTCTCTCAACTGACGCGTTAATCACATCTGATGGAGCAATCAAACAATCCCACTCCTGAAAAGGAGGTTTACCGGTGGCTGATGAACCAAACGAGCTCTGCACGGCAATGGCTTACCCTTGCCATTGTGGCGGGCTTTCTCAATGGTGGACTGCTGCTGGTGCAGGCAGGCTTACTGGCGCATATTATTCATCAACTGGTTATGGCAGATGCCCCGAGGGAACAGTTGATGGCCTATTTTATTGGGACAGTTCTGGTGGTGGTAGCGAGGGGCTGTTGTGCCTGGTCACGGGAGTTTTGTGGATTTAAAGCCGGTGTGGAGGTACGCCTTACCATTCGCGAAGCGGTATTGGATAAGTTGGCGCGTTTAGGCCCGGTGGCCATTGCCCGGCAACCGGCGGGAAGCTGGACTACAGTGGTCGTCGAGCAGGTAGAAGAGCTTCAGGAATTTATCGCGAAGTACCTGCCACAAAGGGTTCTGGCGGTGTTAACGCCCCTGGTAATACTTGTCGTGGTTTTTCCTGAAAACTGGGTAGTGGGTATCATTTTTTTGGGTACAGCACCGCTGATTCCTTTTTTTATGGCGCTGGTGGGTATGAAAGCGGCTGAAGCCAACCGCCGTAACTTCAAGGCTCTGGAACGTCTGGGGGGCTTTTTTCTGGATCGCTTACAAGGCATGGAAACCTTGCGGCTATTCAGCCAGACCGGGACAGCGCAGGCCGAGCTGAAACAGGCCAGCGATTACTTTCGCCAGAAGACTATGGAGGTGCTGCGGCTGGCCTTTTTGTCTTCCACCGTGTTGGAATTTTTTGCGGCCATCTCTATCGCGATGACAGCGGTATACCTGGGCATGAGTTTTCTCGGGTACATTGAATTTGGCAGCTTTGGTGGGGGCGTAACGTTGTATACGGCATTATTTTTACTGTTGCTGGCACCGGAATTTTACCAGCCACTGCGTGAGTTAGGGACATATTACCATGCCAAAGCGAAGGCGGTGGGCGCGGCAGAATCGATCCTGGCGGTGATCAGCCAGCAGGAGCCTGAAGCGCATCAGGGCAAGCGACCCTTTAACAAAGCCCATGGTTCGGTATCCATTAATGCCAGGGGATTAACGGTCAGGGCGCCGGTGGGTGAGGGGTATCTGCTTCGGGATGTGACATTTAACATTCCCGCTGGCTGCCGTGTGGGGATTGTGGGGCCAAGCGGCGCAGGTAAAACCACGTTGATCAATGCCTTGATGGGATTTTATGCCATTGACGGGGAATTACGGCTCAATAGCCAATTACTGTCAACACTCGATCTGGGAAGCTGGCGGGAGTGTCTGGCATGGCTCGGGCAGAATCCGCTGATTATAGCGGGGACGGTGCTGGAAAATATTGCCTTTGGTCGTGATATGACTCGCGAGCAGGCGCTGGCAGCGCTGGCACGCGCGCAGGGTATGGATATCCTTGATACATTGCCAAACTGGCTGGACAGCCCTTTGCGGGAACAGGGGGGGAATCTGTCCGTGGGCCAGGCGCAACGGATTGCTCTGGCACGAGCGTTGGCGCGGCCTGTCAACGTGCTGATTCTGGATGAGCCAACAGCCAGCATTGATAAGGACAGTGAGCGAAAAGTGTTGCGGGCGCTGGCAGAAATACCGGCGCGGACAACGGTCATTACGGTGACTCATCGAATGGCTCAAATCATGGCTATGGATCATGTTCTGATGATAGACGGTGGACAGCTGGTTGCTTCAGGGCATCCGAAGACATTGGCGCGACAGGAAGGCCCGTTCAAACAGTTTATCGAATGCCGGGGCAGGAGTGTTGAGAATGCGTGACTTATGGCCATTTCTGGTGCTGTATAAACGCCACAAGGGACTGCTGTTGCTGGGTATTGTTCTGGCGGTTGTAACCCTTGCTGCCAGTGTGGGATTGCTGGCCTTGTCCGGGTGGTTTATAACCGCGACGTCCATTGCCGGCCTTGTGGCAGGCACGGCGAAATCCTTTGATTTTTTTTCACCCGGAGCGGGGGTCAGGGGATTTTCTATTGTGCGTATCGCCAGCCGTTACTTTGAACGGCTGGTAAGCCATGACGCGACCTTCCGTCTGCTGTCCTGGCTGAGGGAGTGGTTTTTCAAGCGACTTGTACCCCTGCCCCTTGAGCGGATCGGACGTTACCGTAAAGGCGATTTGCTGAACCGGCTGGTCGCGGATGTTGACGCGTTGGATCAACTCTATCTTCGGCTGGTCAGTCCGGTAGTGTCTGCTGTTGTTATTATGATTATTGTGTCGTTTGGTTTTTTCTGGTTCAGCCCGGCACTGGCGAAATATACCTTCATTGTAATGCTTGCGTGGATTGTGTTGATGCCAGCGTTGTTTTACCGGCTGGGTCGAAAAGCCGGTCAGTCTCTTGGGCAATGCCAGTTGGATTTAAGACAACAGGTGCTTGACCATGTTCAGGGTATGGCAGAGTCCGTGATTTATGGCTACCGCGACCAAAGCCGTGCCAGCCTCACTGTGACGGAGAAGACCATGCAGGCACAGCAGCAGCGGATGACCACGCTGGATGGGTTGGGTGCCTTCCTGCTGGTGGTCGCCAGCGGTTCTTCAGCTATAGGCATGCTATGGCTGGCCAGTGGGGAATATCAGGCTTCCATGATGTCAGCTTCTGTTATGGTCCTGATGATGTTTGCCCTATTGGCAGCTTTTGAAGCTCTGATGCCGCTGCCTGGCGCGTTTCAGTTTTTAAGTTATACGCGCCAGTCGGCAGCCCGCTTGAAAGAAGTGCTTGATGAGCCGCCTGTTATCTTCGCTGATCAAGCTGTTAACGAAGCGGGTCATGGGGCCAAAGGCCGGCTTTGTTTTGATCATGTTACTTTCCGTTATTCCAGGAGCGCTGATCGTCCACGGGTGATTGATCATTTATGCCTGAATATTCCAGCAGGTCAGCATGTGGCCTTGTTGGGGAAAACCGGCTCCGGTAAATCAACCATGGTACGGCTGTTAACTCGCGCTGTTGAGCCTTGCGGCGGTGATGTGCTGATCGATGGCAGGCGGATACGGTCATTTACGGAGAAAAGTCTGTACCAGGCCATAACTGTTGTTCCCCAGCGCACCCATGTGTTCAGTACTACCTTGCGGGGTAATCTGCTTCTGGCAGCGCCTTTTGCGACGGATAACGAACTGATGCGGGTGCTTGCGGAAACGGGGCTGGATAAGCTCGGTGGTGGCAATGAAGAGGGACTGTTATTGCTGGATCGCTGGCTTGGACAGGGCGGTATAGCCCTTTCAGGTGGTGAGCAGCGCAGGTTGGCGATTGCGCGGGCGTTATTAAAACCAGCGCCTGTGCTGATTATGGATGAGCCAACAGAAGGGTTGGACAGTGAGAGCGAGCAGAAGCTGATCCGCCATGTACTGACCACCTTCAGGGAAAGTACAGTGATTATGATTACCCACAAGCATACCATGCTAGGGAATATGGACCGGGTCTACCTGATGGAAAAAGGGCGGGTTGCCGTGGCTGAAATGCTGACGTCAACTGACTTTTAGTTAGCTAAGTGAATAGATGCGGGGGAGATAAAAGAGACTATTTTCTGGAAAACGCTTGAAAAATACGCTGATGGTCATAGGATGATAGTTAGCTTATTAGTTGGTAATAACAGGTTTATGAAACGATTAAGTACGGTTCTCCCATTGATCATCGCCGTATCACTGGCTTTTTCGCCCCTGGCAGACGCCAGGAAAATGGGGGGGAGCAAAGGGAGCGGTTTTGGTCGCACCTATAAAACGGCGCCCGCTCCGAAAACACCACGACAGTCAGAAAGTCTCAAGCAGGGACAACAGCCCGGTGGACAGCAGCAGGCTGGACAGCAACAGGGGGCACAGCAAAAACCCTCCCGGATGGGCATGTTCGGTGGCCTTCTGTCGGGTTTGGCTTTAGGTGGTTTGCTGGGGTCTATGTTCGGCGCGGGCGGCGGTTTTGGTGGTATCTTGATGATGGCCCTGCTGGCCGGTGTCGCGTTGGTGTTATTCCGTAAATGGAAGGTAGGGCAGCGCCAGAGGTCGCCCCGCGAAGAGACACTTTTGTCAGATACATTCGCGCGGAAAAAAACGGCAGTGGAAGGGCATGGTAATGACGCGCGGTTTTTTAACTCTGCCTCTGCCATTGAAACATCCGCGCGGCCTTTTGGTGGTATTATCGGAAGTAATGAGGTGCCTGTAAATATGCCAGGTGGCTTTGATCAAGTGTCATTTTTAGAGGCGGCACGTGAGCATTATGTGACGTTGCAAAAAGCCTGGGATGAAAACAATCTGGGTGTCATGAAAGAGTTCATGGCGCCGGAGTTGTTTGAGCAGTTGAGTAAAGAGCGCGGCGCATTAAGTGGTGAACAGCAGACAGAGGTTCTGTTTGTTGACGCTGGTATTGTTCGGGCAGATTATAGCGCGCGAGTGGCGCAAATCAGCGTGAAATATTCTGGCCGATATCGAGATGGCCAGGAAGGTGTTGAGGATGATATAAACGACATCTGGCACCTTGAGCGAGACATTACGGCCAATAACGCGCCCTGGCTGATTGTGGGTATTGAGTCCTAGGAGCCTGACCGAGAATAGCGCCCGTAGCGAGGATTGTGAGAAATTGGAGGAAACAGCCGCGGGCATCGCGACGCCTTGCCTCGAAGGTTGTGTTGCTGAGGTGGCGTTCATTCGCCACCAAGCATGTGGAGCGAAGCGACATCTTTATTGACTAAAATTCGGCCATTTCTGATGACTGACTCGTCTGAGGTTATACGTCACCCATATCATCAAGCCCCGGCCCATCAAGCGCGAACCCGCCTCGCATAATAAAATCACGAAGCAAAGTAGCGGATTTAATATTCACTTGAAAGGGTCTAAGGGTTTGTCCTTCAAGGGCCTCAAAGTAAGCCTTGGCTTTTGGTTTGTCGATGGTTGCTTTTAGCTCATCAAAGCGCCCATAGTCATTAAGGTTCGCGTCGGTCGTGTTGGTGTTCATCAAATCAGTCAGCCTCACGGGGTCAACGCCCAGGAGCCTGACAAGGGTGTCAACTTCTTTATTTTTTTCCCTTGCCTGGTAGTCCGTCAGGTAGTCACGAAAGCTGCGTTGTGGGTCGATGACAACATCGCCACGTTGTATATCGCGCAGAAAGATCTCCGCGATTTTTTGCTCTTCTGGCGCTAATGAGGAAAACGAGCGCTGCAGTTCAATCAGCGTGGCTTCCCTCGCTTTCTCATCACCGCCTTGTGAGACGTTAAGGTATTTCTTAAAGTGTGAGTTCATATAGTCAGCGTCGATTTTGCCCGTGTCGATATCCGTGATATGGCTATCAATATCAAAAGGCACGTCGTCGGCTTTGCTGCCCCCGCCTTTGCCCAGATCTTTATAGCGCTGTAACAGAGTGTTGTAGTGGTGCTGGGAGAACGTGAGGGTGACGGGTAGCTTATCCTCAGCGTCATCAGCGGTTCTCGCCCAGGTAAAGCCCTGAATGTTGGCCGCCTCTAACAGGTTATTGAGAGCCTGGAAGTGTTTGGCAAATGCCGCTCGCTCACTGCGGTCATCCGGTAGTTGTTTGAAATCCTGGATGCCGGCGTCGTCAAAAATGGCGGTAATCTCAGCAAAACAGGCATTCATTCGTTTCAGGTTGTTGGGTAAACGGTCAGCAAACAAACCGATGGCCTTATCACCGGAATATAGCTTAACGGCCGCGTCCACATTACGTGTCATGGTATGTGGCTTACGGTAGTAGCGGATGGTGCCAAAGGGTTTATCGGGGCCAAACAGTCGGTTGGTTCGGGAGAAGGCCTGGATAATGCTCTCGTACCGCAGCACTTTATCGAGATACAGGGTGTTGACCCATTTAGAGTCAAAGCCAGTCAGCATCTGGTCCACGACAATAAGCAAATCCAGCTGTTTGTCGGGTTCTGCGCCAATGCGGGTATAAGGGCGCTTATGGGCGAGTCTGGCGGCAATGTCTTTCTTGAATTTTCCGTGGCTGGCGAGGTCAAAGTTTTGCGCGTAGGCCCGGTTGTAGTCTTCCATCAGCGCCACAAGGCCGTCAGATTTAAAGGCCACGTGACTCGCGCTGTCATCATCGTTATCCACATTCGGGTCAAACAACCCGGTGACCTTTAATTCAGGGCATATGGTTTTAATGAGCCGGTAATACTCAATGGCTTCTTTGATGCTGTGCGTCGCGAAAATCGCATGAAATTTGCCGCCCTGGCTCAGGGTCATCCAATGGTCGGCGATATTCCGCGCGATGGCCTGCTGGTGGGCGGCACATTGGTACTGACTACTGGGTAAATAGTCTTCAATGCCCTTTTGGTAAACCCCCGCTGTGTCCCAGGCACCTGCCATTGGGACATCATTCATATAGCGATTAAAGATTCTCTTTTTCTTAGGATCAGCAAAAGCGTCTGTTGGGGTACTGGCTTTGGCTTTTTCCAGGGCCACCGCCTCGCGCAGGTCACGGTCTTTAAACGTGCCCACCTGATAAGGGTCAAAGCCGAGTACATTCTTATCGCGGATACCGTCGGCAATGCTATAACGGTGTAGCTCACCGCCAAAGACATCAGTGGTCGTGTTACCTTTGCGAATATTCTCTTTATGAATGGGCGTACCGCTAAAACCAAAGAAAATGGCACCGCTAAAACTGCGCTTAATATCAATGAGCATATCGCCGAAGGTGGAGCGATGGCATTCGTCGATAATAAAGACAATGCGCCGCGCCCGCATTTTTTCAAGGTCGTGGGTTTTCAGGCCGTCAGCTTCGTCCTTGAGGTGACTCATTTTCTGGATGGACGTCACAATCAGCGTATCCGCCGGATTGGCGCTTTTAAGCTTGCTGATTAATACACCGGTGTTCTCCGTGGCCTGAACGCTGTTCTCATCCCCGGCAAAGTCACGATACGCCCGCAATGTTTGCGTGCCCAGCTCAATCCGGTCGAGTAGAAACACCACCTTATCCGCATCCTTTGAGTTGGCAATCAACTGAGCCGATTTGAAACTGGTCATGGTTTTACCGGAACCGGTGGTATGCCAGATATGGCCACCCAGGCGGCTGGGGTTTTTCCAGTCTGTCTTGGCGACTTTGTCCGATATGGCGTGAGCCGCGTAGTATTGGTAGCTGCGCATGACTTTGAGCACGCCGTCGGACTCGTCGGTCACGGTATAAAAGCCGATGAGCTGGTGGGCCATGGGGATAGATAGCAGACCGGAAATAACGGCTTTCCAGTTATTGATGGGTTCGTTGTTCACGTCAGCCCAATGGAAGGCGTAGTCTTTGTTAAACACGCCGTCAGGCCCGGGGTTGGCAAAGTAGAGGGCTTCCTGGGGCTCCATGGCCACAAACAGTTGTACCAGAGAAAAGAGCCCGCTGAAAATACCTTCACGGGCATAGGTCTGAATCTGGTTATAGGCCTGGCTGACCGCGACACCGCTTTTCTTTAGCTCCAGATGAAGCAGAGGCATGCCATTGATCAATAACAGCAGGTCGCCCCGGCGGTCATTGAGGATTTTCGACCGCCGGGCAAACATGGGCTGTCGCACAATCTGGTAGCGGCTCTGCCCGGCCGCAATCTCATGGCGGTCGTATATCTTCAGGCTGACTTCTTTGCCAAAGTGCAGGGTGTCGTCGGGGTTATCCCGTTTAATCACGACAGTTTTACCATTGATAAAACTATTGAGCTTCAGCGGGGTGCGTAACTCGGTGATTTGCTCCATTACCTGCTGGATTTCCCCGGCTGTTAGCGGTACCTCATTCAGCCGGTCGATGCCCCGGTTATTCTCAAAGAGAATCGTCGCCCAGTTATCCAGCAAGTCCTGCTCGCTCGGGCGCTTGAGCACCGTGGACTCCCAACCCCGCTGGGTCAGTTCGTGAATAACGGCATCTTCAAAGGCAGCTTCTGTGGCAAAGGTGGTCATGGGGCTATCCCTGATAGGTGTTCTCGTGTCTGGGTTAGACAAACATCTTGTCCAGACAGGCGGATTTGATGTGTTTCAGTTTTTTTAGTTGGGTGGCGTGTTGGGTGATTAGGTCGTCAAACTTGCGGAAGTAGGTGCCGATTTTTTGTTGTTCGGTAACCTTGTCGGGGAAAAATGCTGTCACAGTTGATAGTGATTTTTGACTGACCCCTTGGGCTGTTCCACCACTTGATAATGAGGTTAGTTTTTGAAATATGATTGGTGATCTGAGAAGTATTGCCAAAAAATCTTCAGACAGTATATTGTGACTCACTTCGAAGGCAATGGTTCTCTGGCTAAGAATATATTTTTGGTCGTCAGGAATCTGAGCAACATTACCCATTGGAGCCTCTGTTGTAAAAAGTACTTGATTTTTGTGTAAGTCAGACCCTTTCATCCATTTGTTATAAAGCGTTTCGTTTCCAAAATTAGCAGTAGAAGAAAAATCTATATGGCCATTTTTAACGTTAAGAGCGGATAATGCTAAGTAACCTGAAGAGCTCCAATCTAAGCCTAATTTTTTTGGTGTACGCCCCCGAAAATCTATAATTCTGACAATATCATCTAAGATTTTTTTTTCTTTCCAAGGTCTAGAAAATCCCTTAAACCTAATTTCAGGAGTATCAGCCCCTTCTTGCGGTAACATCTTTTGCAGCATTGCTTTTTTCAGAGTTACCAGCTTGTTATGCTTGTTCTGATGCAGATCAATCATCCGATCAAGGTGTTGGAAATAATTACCGATTTTGGTTTGTTCAGAAATATTTGTAGAGATTGTGTATTTAACGGTCAAAAGCTGGGAAACTTTCACACTGGGTTGAACCGCACCCATCTCAATTTCCCTAACTTTTCTACAGTTTCTTTGACTTTGAAACATCCCTATAAGAAACCATGAATGATTTCCATTAAGTCCTCTAAAAGCGACAATATTCTGTGCAATAACTGCGTTTTTATTACTATCCATCAAACAAACTAAGCCCGTATTCCCAACAGTAGAGAAAAGTATGTCATCATTTTTAATGTGATCTCTGAACCAGGAGCTAAATGTTTCTTGTGTTACATACTTGGTGACTTTTGAATAGTCTGGATATCCTTTTCCTAACGATGCGACTTCAATCAATGGATAAGAGCTCTTTTGTACTATTGGAGGAGTTTTTCCTCGATTGTCAACAGCTTTGTATATTATTTTTTCAAGTGACTTTTTTTCCCATTTATCCTTAAATCCACGAAATCGAATCTTCGGATTTTTTTCTTGAATCAGATTCATCATATTAATCACCTGCCAATAACATCTTCAGCTCCGCCAGCCCTTGCAAATCAAAGGCATTCCCTTCCAACTCATCAATCATCCCTGCCAGCTCCGTCTCTGTCTGTTGAATCTCGCGAGCATTCTCCGCATAGGTGATTTGGTATTTTTCCACCAGAGCGTGCAGCTTGCTGATCAGGGTGTCTATCTGCTGACCGGGCAGGCGGTGGAGCGCCTCATTGAGTGGCGTAATCCATTTTAGTTTCAGCAGCGCGTGTACCTGTTCGTCACTTAACCCTTCAATAACGTCTTTGGTTCGCAAGTGCAGGGCGGCGTCTTCTCGTTTTATGGCGGCTTTCAGTGCTTTTTCTTCAGCGATCCAGCGGGCGACGTTGAGGATTTTGGCCTCGTAAGTCTCGGCGTCGTAGTCACCGTACTGCTTTGCTTCCGCTGTTAAGCGCTTAGCCTCTTTATTGACAGCCGCATTGACAAACTTATCGCCAGACTCGTGAACGGTGTCAGCGTCCTTATCCTCTTCACTGAAGCTTTCAAGGGTTTCTTCAAAGGCGGCGCTGATTTCACCGAGGCGGTTTTCTTTGGCTCGCAATGCGTCAAGCTCAGGGGTGAAACGTGTTTTTTGAACCAGCTCAAAGGGCATAATACGGCCTTTCCAGCCGTCTTGCTCTTCCACCTCTTTATTGTTTTTCTTTTTGATAACCATGTTCGGGTCAACCACGCGCGCGGCCTCAAACCCTTCGGTTTGCAGGATTTCAAGATCAATGGCAATGTGTTGCCACTGGTCATCCAGCAGTTGATAGGCGTGGTAGTGATCAATCAGTGGCAGAGGGTCTAACCGGGCAACTATTTCTTCACCGATCACCGATTCCTGTCGGGGTATTTGCAGGGTCATCATCTTACGGATCAGCTCAGTCGTCAGATAGTCAGGGAAGTCGGCAAACTCATCAATAAAGCGCGCCTCAAAATCCCGCACTTGCGTATGCTGGTGGATAGCCCCGGCAAGGTCGTCTACCGCCGGGTTCACATAGGGCGTACCGTCGTCGGTAAACAACGCGTCACGCAATGCCGGAAACGCCTGCCAGTAGTCATGCAGCGCATCCAGCTCACTGTTGGGAATACCGCCGAACATGGAGGCATATAAGTCCCAGCTTTCAGCCGGTTCAGACGAATCAACATAGCGCGGGATATTGAGGTTATAGCCATTGTCCCGAATCTCCGCCTTGGGAACCACACGGCTGTAGGAAGGTACATCAAGTCGCCCGATCACGGTATCGCAGATTTTCTTAATGTCGCAGGCGCGCAGTTTGTTGTTTTTGCCTTCTTTCGCGAACCCTTTGGCCGCGTCAACAATCAATACGTCGCTGTTTTTCCGTTTCTGTTTCAGCACCAGAATGATGGTGGGAATACCGGTGCCAAAGAAAATATTGGCCGGTAACCCGATAATCGTATCAAGGTGGTCGTTCTCAATCAGGTTTCTGCGGATCTCGCCTTCCTCACCGCCTCTGAACAACACGCCATGGGGCAGAACAATGGCCATGATGCCGTCGGGCTTCAGGTGATACAGGTCATGTAGAAGGAAGGCATAGTCGGCTTTGGATTTAGGCGCGAGGCCAAAGCGGGCATAACGCGGGTCACTGTCTTTATGCTCAGGGTCCCACTTTTGGGAGTAAGGCGGGTTTGATACCACCGCGTCGAGGTAGAGCGGGTTATAGGAATTCACCGGGTCGTTATCATCAAAGAAGGGCCAGTCATCCTCCAGCGTGTCACCGTTGCGGGTCACGATGTTGGTGGGGAGGATGCCGCGCATCACAAGGTTCATCCGGGTAAGGTTGTAGGTGTTTTCCTTCAACTCCTGCGCGAAGTATTTGATGTTGCCCTGATTATCCATATGCTTGGCAATGGACTGACCAATATTTAACAGCAGCGAGCCCGACCCGCTGGTGGAGTCATAGATGTCGATTTTTTCTTTGTCTTTCACATGATCGGCAATGATCTCCGACATGAGCACGGAAACTTCGTGGGGCGTATAGAATTCGCCTGCCTTTTTCCCGGCATTGGCCGCGAACATGCTGATCAGGTATTCATAGATGAAACCCAGCACATCGTACCCCTGACGACCATCCATGGGGATTTCTTTAATCAGCTGAATCAGTTCACTAATGGCTTTGGTTTGTTTGGCGGCAGTGTCACCTAGCTTGCTGAGCCCTGTTTCCAGGGTTTTGAAAATACCGTCAAACAGGCGCTTGTGGTCCGGGTGAATCAGGCGGCTGAAAGCGGACAAGGCATCACGTACATGGGATACGCCAAAGTCACCGCCTTCGGCAATCCAGGTCGAAAACAAATGCTCGTGGGCAATAAAGTAACCCAGGTTACGCTTGATGAAGTCCGTCGTTTCTTCATCGTCTTCTGAAAGGGCACGAATATCAGCATCACTGAAGTCCTGCTCTTTAGCGAAGCGCTCCAGTTTATCGGAAAGGTACTTATAAAAGATAAAGCCGAGAATATAGTCCTTGTATTCATTGGCTTCGATTTTTGACCGCATCTGGTTAGCGGAGGCCCAGATTTTGGCCGCGAGTTGCTGTTTATTCACGACGGGTCCTTTTCAAGAAAAATGACGCGCGCTACCGCCCGGAGGTCAGCCATAGTCTGTTATTGACCAGGCGAAGCATGGGCCTCAGTAGCTTGGGTATGAATGTGATAAGTGGTCTAGATAGACCTGAGTGTACAGAATTACAGGGTTTTTGACACGGTGAAATGTTTGCGCGGGTGAGCTAAAAACAAACCCGGCCAGTGCCGGGTCTTAATAAGGTCTTTGGCGAGCTGGGGCCTTTAAGCGCCTCATCCGTGATTAGTACCGATCCATTGGGGTATTCCTCTCCTTGCGCAAGCGTTGGTATTAAACGTCGGGCTGCGATAAACGGGTCTGAAAAGCCAATATTATCGCTTGAAAACCGGGCTGTTCGCCTCTTAAAATCAACGTTTATCCTCACTTTCCCTTGATACTTCCCACCCATGGCTTTTTGAGGCTGTTTCCCAGGAATTAACCGCGCTTGAATTCAGCCATGCCCCGATAGGGCGCTTTATCGCCGAGCTCACCCTCAATACGCAGCAACTGGTTGTACTTGGCAACACGATCAGAACGACACAGGGAGCCTGTTTTGATTTGTCCAGCACAGGTGCCTACGGCAAGATCAGCAATGGTAGCGTCTTCGGTTTCACCGGAACGATGAGAGATCACCGTGGTGTAACCGGCAGCTTTGGCCATTTTAATGGCTTCCAGTGTTTCTGTGAGTGAGCCAATCTGGTTGAACTTGATCAGGATTGAATTGGCAATCCCCTTATCAATCCCTTCTTTGAGAATTTTAGTATTGGTCACAAATAAGTCATCGCCGACAATCTGGATTTTGCTACCCAGAAGGTTTGTCTGGTAGGCGAAACCGTCCCAGTCAGACTCGTCCAGGCCATCTTCTATGGAAATGATAGGAAATTCTTCGGTCAGTTTTTCCAGATAGTCTGAAAACTCGTTGGAAGAAAAGACTTTCCCTTCACCTTTGAGGTTGTACTTGCCATTTTCGTAAAACTCAGAAGCGGCGCAATCCATGGCCAGGGTAACATCAGTACCCAGTGTATAGCCCGCCATGGCGACAGCCTCTTTAATGACGGATAAGGCTTCGGCATTGGATGACAGGTTGGGCGCGAAGCCGCCTTCATCACCAACGGCTGTATTGAGTCCCTTTGCCGATAGCGCTTTTTTCAGGGCATGGAAGATTTCAGCCCCCATACGCAGGGCTTGCGCAAACGTTTTGGCACCTACGGGCTGTACCATAAACTCCTGAATATCCACGTTATTATCAGCATGCTCGCCACCATTGAGGATATTCATCATTGGGACAGGCATCGTGAATTGCCCAGAGGTGCCATTGAGGTCAGCGATATACTGGTATAAAGGGATACCTTTGTCAGCAGCGGCCGCTTTAGCCGTTGCTAAAGAGACAGCCAGAATAGCGTTAGCGCCCAGCTTGGCTTTATTATCGGTACCATCAAGGTCGATCATTGACTGATCCAACCTTTTCTGGTCATAGGCGTTAAAGCCTAACAGTTGGTTACGGATGGCACCATTGATATTGGCCACTGCTTTGAGTACGCCCTTGCCTAAGTAACGGGACTTATCACCATCACGCAGCTCCAGCGCTTCACGCGAACCGGTGGAGGCGCCACTTGGGGCACACGCTCGTCCCATTGCCCCGGAGACGAGTATAACGTCTGCTTCCACTGTGGGGTTACCCCTGGAATCGAGCACTTCACGAGCTTTGATTTCCTTAATAGCGGTCATGTGTTACTCCGGAATGAAAAAAATGAACAATGCCCCTCGATGGAGGCAGGCACCCTCTGGGCTGTGCCACTATAGCACTGAGGTTCTTCTGGTAAAACCCTGAGATTTTTCGCGACAGAATCCTCTTGTTAAGCCTGGTCTGTGTTCGAGATAACAATTGTTAAGCTAATTCAAAAAAATTGTCGATGCCATTTTATATACCCAAAGGATTTCAAGTTGCTACGCGACGGCAAGTCAGCGAACTCCAGGAGCCTGCAAAGAGTAGGTGACCAGGCTGAACGAACGCTGCCAGGAAAGTAGCCCTTTGAAAGGCGACGGGTATATAGTCTGAAATCAGGTTGCCAATGGGCGGCTCTTTCTGCTGACTCTCCTCATCATAAGACAGTCTACCACTACTTATGGCTGTAAACCTGGTTTCAGCAGCTGTACAAGATTGAGATGGAGCCAAAATACTGTTGCGGCGTCTTGCTGGTTGTCGCAAAAGGGAGAGTGTCTGCGATGGCATCAAATCAGCCTGACGCGTAAAATAAACACATTGCCTTAATCAACCTTTAAACGTCACAAACCCACTACCTTGCTCATGCATCTTTTTTTAAATATGCGTTGACTTTATAACTATTGCTCCTATAATGCAGAACTCACTCAAACACAGCGGCAAGCGCACTGACTTTAAGAAAGGTTTAGGGCTTGTCCTTGTGTGATGTTTTGTCGCGGGATGGAGCAGTTTGGTAGCTCGTCGGGCTCATAACCCGAAGGTCGCTGGTTCAAATCCGGCTCCCGCAACCATATTGATGAGGCCGGCTTATAATAAAAGTGGGCTTTTTTACACCTTACATTCAGGGATGCAGACAATTACAACGCCACAAGTAATACCTAAAGCCCTTATTGTTGAGGGAGGGGGCATGGGAGGCGTGTTTGCCGCTGGTGTTTTGGATGCCTTTCATGATAAGCGATTTCGCCCTTTTCAAGCCTATTATGGTTCCTCCGCAGGCGCGATTAATTTAACCTATTTCCTTTCTGGCCAGCGCGGTCGGAATCTGGAAATCTACTCCCAGCTTAGTCAGGATGCGGCATTTATCAGCTTTTCACGCTTTCTGAAAAGAGAGCGTCTGTTTGACTTTGATGCTTTTTTCGAGCGAATACAACAACAGCATTCATTTCATCTGCCCCGATTACGCCAGACATTGTCGTCTAGTCAATTTTATGCTGTCACTACCTGTCTTGACGATGACAGCCCAAGCTATTTATCCATTGGGACGACCACTGGCCCGCAGCGACTATTGCAGGTACTAAAGGCCAGCTGCGCGCTGCCCATGATATACCGGGATTCTGTCACCGTTGATGGCCAGATCCATATGGATGGTAGCCTCTCTGACCCGCTCCCTGTTATCCAGGCGCTGGCTGATGGCTTTAAGGATATTACCCTGATAAGAACCCGGCCTGTTGATCGGAAAAAAAAGGCATCCACAAGCGACCGCCTGCTGGCCTGGCAATACAGGAATCAACCTGCTGTTTCCCAGATGATTCGGCGGCAACATTGCGTTTATAACCGTGGCCTTGATGACTTGAGTGCCCTTGAGCTTCGTCCTGACGTCAACTTATTTCAGGTCGCACCAAAAAAAACCTTGAGTACAGGCCATTATTCACGGAACAGGGCTGCTTTAGTCGCAGATTACCACCAAGGTTATACTGAAGGTTATGCCTTCGTGGAAAAACTTACAAAACCCTTGAAAAAGGCCTCTCCATCCTCTGCTAAATTAATAGAATCCAGTTGATACGCTAATCCCTATTAGCGCTTTGGCAATGCTCTGTTTCGTTGATTTATTGATGATAGAAGTAGCAAACAGGGTGAAACATGGGGTATGCGGTCGTGTGACTGCCGCTCCTGGTGATAGTGTTATTGAGGTTCTACAATGGCAAGCCATGCTCTTGTTCCTGTTTCGGATGGCTGTGAAGAAATTGAAACTACCACGATTATTAATACGTTAAGGCGAACAGGTACACAAGTTACCGTTGCCAGCTGCAATGCTAACGGGGCTTTAGCCGTTACGGGTTCAAGAAATATCCAGCTAAAAGCGGACTGTTTTATTGAGAGTTGCACGCAGAAATATTACCAACTGATCGCATTGCCTGGCGGCATGCCTGGTGCTCAAAACCTCAGGGACTGCAGGTTTTTAACCCATATGCTTAAGGAACAAAAAAATAATGGCCGTTGGTACGCGGCTATTTGTGCCTCGCCCGCTATTGTTCTGTCCACGCACGGCTTACTTGACAATGTCAGGGCTACCTGCCATCCCTCACTCATGGATAAAATGGAGGGTGCAATGGTGCAACCTGGTCAACTGGTTGTCGTCGATCAGCAACATCGGGTGATCACAGCACAAGGAGCTGGCAATGCACTGAGTTTTGCATTTCAACTGATTGATGCCCTCTATGGAAAAGACACCTATCGCCCAATTGCCAAACAAATAGTGGCCGACTGGGTATTGTAACGTTGTATTTTTTATACCTACATGGAGACTTTGTCGTATTTGTGTGTAAAATGAACGTAAGGGTTTACCGAAAAATAAGAAGTCCTGTAACGTAGCAGGCAAGAGGTAGAGAATATGGAGAGTCTACTTGTTATTATCCTTGGTGTTTTTGTTTTGCACTATCTCAGTCAGCGCCAGGATCAGGCAGCAGAAAAACTGATTGGAGGTGCCTTTGACCGTTTTGAGCGAATTTATAATGGGGTGAAATATGCCTGCCTTGACGCTACCGTGGTTCGCCGCTCACTCCACAGGGAAATTGCCTTACCTTTAGTACCTTCACCGAATTATTCAGCCCGGGCATTATGTCGTACCGAAGAGGGTGACTGGTTTTGGTTTGATTCAGAAATTCGCTTTATGAAACTAAAACATACCCGTATTACGCCATGCTCCAAGAAAGAAGCACTGGAGGCATTAAAAGATACCCCGGAAATACTCCAACACTACTTTCCAGATTGTAATAAACAACAGCAATCTGCTTAAGGAGCAGTCTAAAAATAACTTCCCGATTTTCGTTCACCTTGAGCTCTAGGTTTGCCGAAGAGTCGAGGGTGGTGGCAGCGAGCTTCGACAGGCTCAGCCCGAACGGCAAAACTGGGAAGGTATTATCAGACTCTTACTAATTAGCCAAACCAAACAGCCCTCTGAGAGGGCTATTTAAGTTATCGGTTTAGTTCATTACTTCTCTTCTCAAATCCTTTCTCAGAATTTTGCCAACGGGTGTCATAGGTAACTCCGTTCTGAACTCTATATCTCTTGGCACCTTATATGCGGTGAGATGCGCGCGACAGTACTCGACAACTTCTTCTGAGGTCAGGCTGCTATCGGAAGGTACGACAAACAGTTTGACTTTCTCACCCGTCTTGTCATCAGGTATGCCAATAGCCGCACAATTCTGAACTTTTTTATTACCTGCCACGACATCTTCAATCTCGTTGGGGTAAACATTGAAGCCGGATACCAAAATCATGTCCTTAAGGCGGTCAACAATTTTCACAAAACCATCTTCCTGAATAACGGCTACATCACCGGTTTTAAACCAGCCCTCATCATCAAGCACCTCTGTTGTGGCTTCAGGATGCTGCCAGTAACCTTTCATGACCTGGGGTCCCTTGACGCACAGTTCGCCGCGTTCACCCGTTGGCATTTCATTGCCCTGTTCATCCACCGTTTTCAACAAGGTACTGGGGACAGGCAACCCTGCTGTCCCTAACTGTGACTGTTCGCCAATCGGGTTAATACAGACAGCAGGTGAACACTCCGTTAATCCATAGGCTTCAGATACTTTACAACCCGTAAATGACTGCCAGCGATTTCCCACATCTTCCTGAAGAGCTGTTCCCCCAGAGAGGGTAAAGTGCAGCCTGGAAAAATCACACTTGGCAAATTCCGGGTGATCCAACAAGCTGACAAATAATGTATTCAACCCGATAAACCCGGTAAACTTCCATGGCTTAATAAACTTGATAAACGTTGACGTATCTCTGGGGTTAGCAATCAGGATACTATGATTACCCGTAAACGGAAGGCACAGTAGATGCACCGTAAAAGCATAAATATGATAAAGAGGTAGCGGTGCTATGATGACTTCTTTCCCATGCTTTAGTACAGAGTGTCCCTGATTATCCTGTTGGGACAATACCGCCTTTGCCTGTAGCATGTTCGCAACCAGGTTTCTATGAGTGAGAATGGCACCCTTTGACACACCGGTTGTACCACCAGTGTATTGCAGCACTATCGGGTCGTCGGGCGAAACCGGGGGGGGAGGAGCATAGCGGGATTTAACCCCTTTCCGCAAGGCTGTCAAAAGAGGGACTGCCTCATCAAGGGTAAAGGGCTTCACCATTTTTTTAACATGTTTCGCGACAAAGTTTATTAACTGTCGTTTAGGCGCTGGCAGCATATCTGCCAGGTGGGTGCAAATTAAGTGCCTGATCCCCGTTTTTTGTACAATCTCCTCCACAAGGTGTCCAAAAACATCCAGAAAGACCAGCGCCTTCGCCCCCGAGTCATTAAACTGATGCAGCATTTCCCGGGCAGTGTAGAGGGGGTTGGTATTGACTACTATTAACCCCGCTCGAATCGCGCCATAAACAGCAATGGGAAACTGCAGGAGATTGGGCATCTGTATAGCAATCCGGTCACCGGGTTTCAAATCAGTATGGTTTTGTAGATAACTGGCAAACCGTTTGCTGTATCGATCAATATCCGCAAACGTCAGCGTATGTCCAATTCCCGTAAAGGCCGACCTGATCGCGTGATCTGAGAATGTCCCCTCAATGACAGAAAGAACACTGGAGTATTGATCAGGGTTGATATCATCAACAACCCCGGTCGGTCGCTTACCAGTCCAAAAATTTCCATTCATGAAGAACTCACCCCTTGTTAAGTTGTTTTTATTATGGCTGTTTGCCGCAGATTTTCACAATCCTTACTTCGGAATGCGCGAACTTTTTTGAGGAACTGACCGGCGAGTGTGTACCTGGTTGCGAAGAAACATACCTCTATACCGTGTACAGCCCACTGCCAGCTTTAAATTAGATCAATAAATACAATACGTTACTTGCAAGCTATAGTACATACGCCTGCGGCCGATACTCTCAGAGTCATCATAGACTTATGGTGTCTTTACAAGCAGAGGAGCCAGCGGTTGTCTTTCTCACGGAGGCTCCATTTATACAAACAGTGTTGTGCAGGCCGTTTAGCCTGACGAAAAATTGAAAAGATAACAACGGTGAAGAAATACTCAGGATTAACAGTATTCAAACGAACCATGAAAGAGAACGCTGGTCATGAGTAACTATTACCTGAAAATCCTCTCAGGTAACCATCTTGGCGCGGAGATCCCTCTGGAGCCGGGACAATATAGCCTTGGAAGCGCTGAAAACTGTGATTTAATTCTCAGTGATGCCAGCGTGATTGATCTCGAGATAATCCTGAGCATCAGTGATGACGGACAATTTTCTATCAGCACAGATAGCCCTCACCCTCTCTATCTCAATGGAGAACCGGGTAATCAAGCGCTCACGCCCTCAGCATTTGATGTTATCACTTTCGGTGGTATACATATTGCTTTAGGGTCTGCGGATGAAAAATGGCCAGACATTACGGTTCCTGAGATTAAAAAAGCAGACGAGCAAACAGCTGATAATCCTGATGAGAATAATGATTTTCCGGACCCTGATGTGGATGAACCGGCGGCTGTTGATACCGATACTGATGAAACTGAAAGGCTATCAGCCTCTGAAGACGAAGAAGGCTTAAACGTTGACCCCAGGTTGTTTATTGCGCTGCCAGCGCTATTTCTTGTCTTAATGACGGCTTTTGGCGTCTATTTATTTTCTGAAACAGAAGAAGTAAGACCTGTGGCAACAATCAGCCCTGTTGATCAGGCCAATCGTCTTAAGAGCCGGCTACAACTGAAAGATATCAAGTTTCGTTCACTTCCCGATGGCACCTTATTGATGACCGGTTATACCCAGAGTCGGGAGCAAAAAGATGCGATGATCAAAGCGCTGAAAGACAATCGGCTATCGTACCGCTCCCAGGTGATTGCTATGACTGAGATGCAGGCCAACGCTGAAGCATTGCTGAAAAGTCGAGGCTATCAACATCTTGGCATTGAGATTGACAATACGCCCGGTTCATTGATTTTAACCGGCTATCTCGTTTCAGCAGACCAGTTGGATAAAGTCAGTGCCTTGTTGATAGAAGAAGTATACGGTTTACAGTCCATTGTTGACCAGGTCGAAAACCAGGCCGGACGGCTGAACATTTTAAAGGCCATGATCCGGGACAAAGCTCTGGCCTCAAGGGTACATATTATCGAACGCCCCGGAAAACTATTGATCCAGGGGTTGCTAATGGATGAAGGGCAAGAGTATAAACTCAGGGAAGTCGCTACACGTTTCAAAGCACGCTACAACAACCAGCCCGCGGTCATCATTGCCACCAGTCAAGCGCGGGTCAGTCAATTTAACGGGCAAAGCGGTATTGTTAATGGCTCCACCGATAACACGTTTACAGCCCTCTCTTCAGGTGCTCAAAAGCGCAATGGTATGGCGCAAATTGTCGTACGCGGCGTCAGTATGGGCACTATCCCCTACGTCATTATGGACGACGGGGGAAAGTATCTGATCGGTGCCAGACTTGATAATGGTTATATTATCGAAGATATCAACCTGGACTACTTGTTACTCAGTAGTGGTGCCCAGTCGATTAAATACCTGCTAGGAGGAAAATCCAGTGACCAAACCAAGCCCTGACCGTGAGCCTTTGCAGATTTCAGATCTCGAAACACGTTTGATTCACGATAAAGACGGTTATTTTCGTGATCAGTTACTGCAAGAATTATTTGATGAAATGATAAGACTCAAAAAGTTGAGAGTTGAAGGCGCCTCGCCTGAAGAATATCAGCGCATTGATTCAATTGTGCTGGGAATTTCATCGGCAGGAGAAACAGTTTCCAGAACCTGGAAAGCACACCATGAAAGAACATCGCCAATAAAATAGCCCACTGGGCACATGAATAAAAGGAAATACAACCATGCATGAATATAACGCTACGCTAAATACTGGCCCGGCATCACAGCCAGGTTCGCGAGACGGTTTTAACTTTGATACCGTTCAAAAACAGTTTGGTGAACAGTCGAAATTATTAGATGAACAGTTAAAAGAAAGGATCGATGGAATGGATCCAAACAGTACTCAGGACATGGTTAACTTTCAGGTGCAGTTTAATAAATTTATGGTCGTTGAGGGCTTGCGGGCTGGAATCATTAAATCCATTAAGGATACCCTTCAAAGTATTATACAAAAAATATAAGTGTCTCTGTATTTAAACGATAATAAACAGGAGCATAATAGATGATATCTGACAACTTGGTAAAAAAACTGGCAGACATCGGCTTTATGGCCAGCACCTCCGGATTAAGAAAGCAGGCTTTTGCTATTTTCGCGGGGATTGAAACGGCAAAACCCAAAAGCGTACTTCCTGATATTGGCTATGCTCTGGAATTTATGAACAAGAAAAAATACCAACAAGCCATTGCCCTGTTGCAACGACATGCACTGCCAAAAGACCCAGACAATGCACCGGTCAAGGCTTTTATTGCTCTTGCCCTGATGCTCGACGGGCATAATAAAGAATGTGAAGCTTGCCTCTATGAAATAAAAGACAGCAACGATAGTGCTGCTATTCATATGGCTAACCAGATTATGGAGCATATTCACAGCAACTAGGTTTTATACTGCGTCAGAGCACATAAAAATGCCCCTCACAGTCCGCTCAGCTAGCGACAACAGTCTCATCTTTTTTATGTTGACTCACATTGACACAAGGTTGCAATGAATCATTAAGCCATGCCTCCAACGCGCCTGTGAGTAATGTCAAAAACTGCTCTCGCTTTTCATCATCGGATGCCAGCTGAGCAAAGGTCTTTTTCATATGCCCTAAAGCGGTATCGCCGAAATACGTTTCACCGGGTTTGCCTGCCTGCACCACAGAGCCGTCACTTTGCCGGAGGTAGGCATGGCGCTGCCCCGGGTATTTTACAAAACGTCCCTGGCATCCTTTTAACCACTGTTTTGCCATAGCATCAACAAGATCTGTCACAGACTCCCGCCACTGTTCAGGTGTCCAACGCTGAACTTCCACCCCTGTTGTACATAGACGTGATGCAGACCGGGAAAAATAGTGTCGCAATTGTCTGTATGAGAGTCGCTGAAATCCTGAAAAAGTGTGAAACTGGCTAACCCGTTTGGTCAGATCCGCATAACGCATAATGGGCTGAAAACGCACTTGCAGTGAAGAGCATTTGTCCAAAGCCGTCAACCATTGTGTTTGATGTTGGCATAATACACGCACAATCGCGCGGATACCTTCAGAAATATATTTTCCATGGCTTACGACCAGGTTTTGCCCCTCTCTATTCGTATTGTCCCTGTCTCCAATAGTTACCTTGTTCTTTAACGCCGATCGTATTTGAACCTTCTCTTCAAACACTATTTTATTTTCTTTGAGTGTCACTGATCCAAAGCGAGCCCGGCTGGAATAAAAGTGTTGGAAAAAATCAAAGAGACATAATTTTTCAAGACTTGTACCGTTGATGCCTCTCATAAAAGCTTTGACTGGATTATTCACCTCCTGCTCCAGTGCCTGCAACGCATCATTTTGGAAGACGTTTTCCAGATCTACCGGGTAGGGTATTACGTTAGATGAAATAACATTGTTGGTATGTAAATCCGTCATTCCCAGCATTAATCCAAACCCAATCAGTGCGCCTAACCGCTGGTAATAGCGCTCACCCTCCTGATGATTAAGCACAATGCCTTTATCTGAGCCTGCAATGTACTGCACAAATCCATAATGAACCTGTCGTTTTCTCAGCAGTGCTTCACGCGGCAACATACTATAGGTGCCAATGCCTGGAAATTGATTAAGCCACTTATTCACTGTTTCTGCGAGACTCTCTCCTTGTGGACTTTGATGATCCACCAGAAGGCTATTCATGCGAATATCCCTGTTTTTGTACACAAGTTTCTCAGCGTTATCAAATGTCAGGATGATAACAGAGAGATATTCTACGCGCTTTGGTGCGTCAATATGGACAACCCGACGGGCAGGTTTACGCCATATTTGTTTAAACCGCTGATTAATTGCTGGCAAATCATGGGAAATTCGTTCAAATACCTGATATAGGCTTCGCAATGCCCTTAAACAGAGTTTTTTCCCCAGGCGAAACCAATGAGGGTAGCGTTTTTGTAAGGCGAAAAAACCACCCTGTTTACGCAACTTGGCCATAACTTCGTGGTAATGGGTTAAGCCACTGTTTTCACTGAACCAGCCAATAGCTTGTAGCAGTTTCTCATCCAGCATAAATAACGGCAGTTGCAGGACTTGTTTAAATAGCTGGTCATCGGGTATGTGTTGTCCAACTCGCCGTTGAATGTGGGTTGCAAACCAACCCATGACCGGGCGCAGGTAATCTCTTCTGTGGCAATCAACACCCTTCAGACTATCCTCAACGATCTTTTTCAACCCTTTGTTCACTTGAAAATTCACCGGCTCACTACGCGGTATTTTTAACGAGGGCTTTTCTGCCGTACATTCCAGCCACTGGTATTTGCATAACCAGACAAGTATAAAAGGCAGTGACCGCGACGTTGGCAATGCGGCGTATACCGATTGCACCTGAGCCCCTGATAAACAGCGCATAATGACCTGGTTCAGTGAAAGTTTATCAATCAGGTGGTGGATTTCTTGAAAATGCACGTCTTTTTCATCCCCCAGCAAAATACGAAGGGCGCGATCAGTACTCTTTACATAGTCATCAGGGCTTAAGTAGCGTGTAGGGTAGTGTTGAAAAATATCATGGTAATAAGAAGCCTTCTGGGGCACGACGGCAGTTTTATCATGAATCGCTGCTTTCGCCTGCTGTAAACGCGCCACAATGCCGTGGTATTGCTCAATCAGCTGGGGCCAATGATAACGTGCCATAACCTGTTTCCTGGCAAGGGCACCCATTTTCTTTCGCTTTTGCGGCTCAGTAATCAGTGTCTGTAAACAATTGGTCAGATGTTTAACATTAACAGCCGTTCCCTGTGATTCAATCATATGCCCCAAACCCCCTTGAACACTGTTCATGGGCACACTGAGAAAATCAAGGTTGGTCGAGAGGGTTTCTACCAAATAACCACTTTCACCCTCAATAACCAGCTCTTTGTATCCATTCCAATCTGATAAGACGACAGGCAGGCTATAATTCATGGCTTCCACCGGGGCAATGCCAAAGCTCTCCTGCACATTATCAGCAATTGACACAAAGATATCAGCAGCTTGAAAGATCAAATGCTTTCTCTGATCATCCGCGGAAAGTTCAAAGCGGACACGCCCTTCGAGATTCAAGTCGTAGCCCTGCTGTAGCAATCCCTGGATATAACTGCCTGAAGCATCCCCCTGACCTACGAGTACAATCAGAAAATTGGTAATGCCACGGTCTTCTAATAAATCATTGGCTGCTATAAAAAGTGGGTACAAATCCATTTTATCGCGGTAGGAAAAACGCCCGACACACAGGAGTATACAGCTATCTTGCGGATAGCCTAATGCCCTTCGGCATTCTGATTTATCGCCAACGCCTTCAGGCATATCATCAACACCCAGTGGTAAATAAGCGAATTTTCCGTTATAGCCTGGCGCTTTACCTGTATAGTGTTTAACCCCGAGGGCCGCATGGGTCAACTGCCTCGTCAGAACTTGCTGTTGGGCATTGGAACTACAAACAATAGCATCACAGGGCTGAAGGGGAGATAACAGCAAATCCCTCGCTTTTGACAATGTGACATCGGTACTTAAGGTGTGTGCCCGGCCAGTGATGACAAAATGGTTACAGGCACATTGCTCACGCAGTTGTGCCAGTGATGAAATATAGGGATCACCTTTATGAAAGGCAGCGTATGTATGAGCACGAAGGTAATTGGGCAAACGACTTGCGCCAACAAAGTGAATCTGCCTGGAATGACCATATTGTTTGATGCAGGACTGCCAGCGCTGCTGAAAAGCGGTTATTAAGGTATCATCAACAAAGCAGTCAATAGGCTCAAACCGGCTATAACGAATCAATGCCAGCAAAAAACCTTCATTGGCTTTTTGCAAACCATTAATGAAGGCTCCCATTCCTGTTTGTGAACTCACCAGTACACCTAACCGACCGGCTTTCAAGGCATTGTTCTGCCCTTGCATTTTTTGCATCCCTGCTTACCTAATCCATTAATCTTATTTTTTGTTCAGCTCATCATCCTGCCAGTATTTACTCCCTGAAATAGTGGCATCAAGCAGCAGCCCTTTATCGTTTAATACAAACACGGCCAAACCACCGTTATACCGTGACGATAACTCAGCGCCCTTGTTCCAGGCAATAGCGCTCATACCCGCGCTACCTTCCCAGCCTTTGTTCCAACCATTGTCAACAAAGTTATCAAAGGTTTTTTTATCCTGAAAGACAATAATTTGCTGATAAAATGTTCCGCCAATCCCTAAGGCCAACCCCCCTCCGAGCATACTCATATACGTTCGCTGACCTGTTTTCTGGTTTATTGCTACACCAGACCCACCGTTGGCATGCACTATAAACGAGAACCTTCGGGAGTCAAACACTGCATAGCCATAGGCGCTGTCAAACAATTTCTTTGCGCCAGCGTGTTGTTTAAATAGCTTAGCCAGCGCAACATTCGCCATGGTATCAAGTGCTGTTCGGGCTTCCTGCGGCGTTTTTGGCGCCAGCATTGTATTGAGCTTCGCTTCTTGCTCTGTTATCCATTGACTGCTGGCCTCAGCAGCGCTTTTGCTCCAATCAACAGTACTGTTCCAGGCGTCCTTGCTTATGTCCACCGCATCGCTGCCGAGCTGCTGTGCCTTTTCTTTGAAGGATGACCAGTCACCACACACAGGCGACACGGCGAACAATCCGGCCAGTGGTAAAATAATCGCTTTTTTCATAAAAAATTCGTACTCGCTGAAGAAAGTGCCCGGAAAATTTTTTGTGAACTCAAACAGTGCTTATGGCAGCCACCCAATGGCAAAATCTCCGGGAAAAATGAAGTCGGGGTCAGGCGCATCAGGCCAAAGGCCTGATGCGCAGATCGGTAATGTTCACAGGCAGTCTAAAATGACCACATAAGTAACCGGTTGCTCTGGTCTCGGTCAAGTTCAACAGCGGCCCTTTATTTCCATGGAGTTTTGTTAAAAAAAACCAGCATCTTCAGGTTTAATGGGTAGATAAACTCTTGGTCACCACTTCAAAAACATCTGTCGATAAATCAGGTAATGCTTTAATAGATGTCAATGCCTTTTTCATAGGTGCCTGGTAGTTTTCTTCATATTTTTTCCAACGCGTTAGCGGCTGGATTAATCTGGCAGCCAGCTGAGGATTCTTGCGGTCAAATTCAATGACCAGCTCAGCCAGAAACTGATAGCCACTGCCGTCAGTTTTATGGAACTGTACCATATTTCGGGTAAAGGCACCTACCAGCGCGCGAACCTTATTGGGGCTACTGGCATCAAACTGCTCATGCTCCATCAGTGACAGAACATGTGCCAGGGTTCCCAGTGTTGGGCTGTTGGCCTGCACGCTGAACCATTGATCCATCACATTGGCATCGCCACGGTAGGTGGCGAGAAAGTCATCGAGCAGCGTGTCAATCAGCGCTTGCTCATGGCGTTCCGCATTCACCACGGCTACCAGGCCTGCTAACTGATCGGTCATATTACCACTTTGGCGATACTGGTCTGAGGCCAGCTCCAGATACTGCAAATTGTCCAGTGTAACTAAATAGCCCAGGCAGGTATTTTTCAAGGCGCGTTCAGCAATATCAGTGGCTTCAGGTTTATAAGGCTTTTTCACGCTGAGCTTTTTCCACAGCGCTAAAAAGGCCATCTGGTGCGTTTTAGCAATGGCACGTTTTACCTGTTTTCGTGCGCGGTGAATCAAGTCGGGGTTTATGGACTGGCGCTGTTCGGCAATACTGGCTTCTGACGGTAAATTCAGCATTTCTGCTTTGACAGCCTGATCCAGCGACTGATCGGCAAGTACTTCACCCCAAGCAGAGATCAGCGCAGGATTAATCGTTGGATGCTGATGATTACCCAGCGCTTCAATGACGCTATTGATCTCTGCCATGGCTAACCGCTGGGTAGCATCCCAGCGATTGAAACTATCCGTATCATGCTGCATCAGAAAGATCAGGTCTGTTGTGGAATAGGGGTAATTCAGTCGGACAGGGGCGGAAAAACCACGCAGTAATGAAGGCAACGGTTTGGCTGAAAGCCCTGTAAAAGTGTATGTTTCTTCACTGCGCCGAATGTCCAGGGTGACCTCATCGCTGCCTTGGGCATTCAATGTTACGGGCAGCCCCTCGTTATCAAGCAGGCCGATTCTCACAGGAATATGAAAAGGCTTCTTAACATGCTGCCCCGGTGTTGGCGGGCAGCTCTGCTTGATGGTTAATGTGTATTCACCGGCAGCCTCATCAAACGCGTCAGAAACATCCAAAACCGGCGTACCTGCCTGGCTGTACCATAGGCGAAACTGGGTTAAATCTTTCCCGCTGGCATCTTCCATTGCCCTGACGAAGTCTTCGCAGGTCACAGCCTGTCCATCATGGCGCTCAAAGTACAGGTCAGAACCTTTGCGGAACAAGTCATCCCCCAGAATACTGTGAATCATACGCACAACTTCCGCGCCTTTTTCATAAATTGTCAGGGTGTAGAAATTAGCGATTTCAATGAATGACTCGGGTCGGACAGCGTGGGCCATAGGGCCTGAATCTTCATCAAACTGCGCGGTACGTAGCATACTGACATCTTGAATACGCTTCACTCCCCGTGAGTTCATGTCCGCAGAGAATTCACTGTCACGGAATACAGTAAAGCCTTCTTTTAAGCTTAGTTGGAACCAGTCACGGCAGGTCACGCGATTACCTGACCAGTTATGGAAATATTCATGGCCGACAACACCTTCTACCCGTTGATAGCAGCTATCTGTTGCGGTTTTCGGGCTGGTGAGGACGCAGGAGGAATTAAAGATATTCAGTCCTTTGTTTTCCATGGCGCCCATATTGAAATGGTCAACCGCTACGATCATAAATAAGTCCAGATCGTATTCACGGCCATAGACGTCTTCATCCCACTTCATAGACTTTTTCAGTGACCGCATGGCATGGTCACATTTATCGATATTATACGCTTCAGTATAAATCCGCAGGGAAATATCACGACCGCTCATGGTTGTAAACAGATCTTCCTTCAGCTGTAAATCACCAGCGACCAAGGCAAATAAATAGCTGGGCTTCTTGAACGGATCTTCCCATTTTACCCAGTGGCGTCCTTGTCCGGCTTCGCCGCGTGCCACATCATTACCATTGGATAAAAGTATCGGGTAGCGGTGTTTATCGGCAATAATCGTGGTTGTGAACACTGACATCACATCAGGCCGGTCAAGGTAATAGGTGATTTTACGAAAGCCCTCGGCTTCACACTGCGTGCAAAACATGCCATTAGACAGGTATAAACCTTCCAGTGAGGTGTTTTCCCGGGGTTTTATTCGGTTGGTTATTTCCAGGCAAAACGGCTGACGCTCAACTTTCACACATAATTGATCACGCAGTTCTGTGTAATCAGCGTCAGACAAAGGGTGGCCGTCGATGCTGATACTCTTGAGTTCCAGATCAATGCCACTAAGCACCAAATCTGGCAAGCCTTCTACATCATCATTTAACCGTATGGACAAGGAGGCTGAAACCATGGCATGGTCTTCATGGAGGTCAAACACCAGATCCGTTTTTTCAATCCAGTAATTTGGAGCCTGATAGTCCTTGAGAAAAATGGCATTGGGTTGTGCATCTTTCATTTTACCACTCCTGAGATCAGGTGTTATTGCGCAGAATTCTAGCCAATAATTATAATCCGAGACTTTGTCATAGAGGCAAGTGGCAATAATTAAAAAAGCAGGAGAGTTCCATTTGACCGGAAAGAGTGTCAAGCCCAGCTCTTATAGTGCGGTGAAGGATAGCGCGGAGTCTGTCAGGACACCTGTTGAGGTCTATTGTGCTGCTCAATGTATTGGTTGAGAATACCTATTGGTGTTCCTGATGCCAGGAGCCTGTCCGAGAATAGACTGCCCTACTGCGGTGGCAGCAAATTGGTCTAAAAACTCGGAAATTTTTAGCAAATAGAACCACTATTCACTAAAAATTTCCGACTTTTTATCCTCAATTTTCTGCCATCCTCGCTACGGGCGCTATTCTCGGACA